>NZ_BMOL01000004.1 GCF_014647055.1 Deinococcus aerolatus
CGCGAAATGATTAAAGTCCCACTGGAATTTATTGAGCGCCTTGCGGACGCACTCTGCTACGCCGCCTGAGACGCCTCGATGGCCAAAGTCGAGCTAAGAACCGAGGATTTTTTACATAGGTGCAAGGTTTCAGATTAACCCGACCGGGCAGTGGTGAAAGGGGCAGCGCAAATTTCCCGTGGCGATCCATCGACGCTTTGCATTAGCCCCCTGAGCTAAAGAGAATCATGTCATTTCTTGAATTTCTGGCGGTTGAAGCCCAGAATGAAGATCCATGAAACTGCGGACGCCGGTTGGATCGTCCCTAGAGGGAACCACTTTCCGCAGGCAGTCAGGTGCTTCTGCTCCCAGCGTACCTGTGTGTTGGTGGTCCGCAGCCGCGCCGGCGGATGGCTAAGCGCTTTTGGCTGGAAGCCGCCAACCCGATGATCAGTCTGGCGCAGCACCTAGTGCATCTGCGCTCGCTGCCCGGCGCGGTGCACGAGGACGGCCGCCGGGTCGAGGCGGGCGGCGACGTGGGCTGTGACGTGGACATGACGTGGGCATCTGCGCGGGCTGGCGCAGGGCGGGCAGCTGGAGCGGGCGGCGGCGCTGTACGGCGGCTCCTCTCTGGACACCCTGAGCATCTTGCTGGGCACGGACCTGCAAGAGTGGCTCTATGACACGCGGAAGACCCTGGTGCGCGTGTAGCTGAATCTGGCGGCCCAGGCGGCGGCGCACGGCCGCGTGGACGAGGCCGAGGAATAGGAGGCCCGCGCCGTGGGGTGCGCGGAGCGCCACCGCCCGACGAACTGGAGTTGCTACTGGACGTGGTGCCGGGGCTGTCTGGCGTGCCGTTTGTGGGCCGGGAACAGGAACTGGGCCTGCTCACCCGCCTGGGGGCCAGGAAGGTACCCTGGGTCAGCGGGCTCGGCGTACCGTTCCTGCCGCTGCTGACCACGCCAGGACGGCTGCCGCCGCCGCAGGGTGTGGTGCGGGCCTGTTCGTAAGTTACCAACAACAAACCCCTCTTCCACAGCGGAAGAGGGGCTTATTCAGAGAAAGATGCTAGACGCTGATCTCGGCGAAGCGGGCGTTTTCCTGAATGAACAGTTTGCGCGGCGCCACCTCGTTGCCCATCAGGTCCTCGAACACCTCGTTGGCGACGATCAGGTCCTCGATGCCCACGCGCTTCATGGCGCGGGTCTCGGGGTTCATGGTGGTGTCCCACAGCTGATCGGCGTTCATCTCGCCCAGGCCCTTGAAGCGCTGGATGTCGTACTTCTTGCCTTCCTTGTTGGCGGCGGCGACCGCCACCTTCAGGGCATTCTCGTCGTACAGGTAGGCGCCCTTCTTCTCGCGGCCCACTGTAATGCGGTACAGCGGGGGCTGGGCGATGTACAGGTAGCCCGCCTCCACGATGGGGCGCATGTAGCGGTAGAAGAAGGTCAGCAGCAGCGTGGCGATGTGCCCGCCGTCCATGTCCGCGTCGGTCATGATCACGATCTTGTGGTAGCGCAGGTTGGACAGGTCAAAGTGCATCCGGTCGCCGGTGCCCTCCACGCCCGCGCCGATGGCGGCGATCAGCGCCCGGATCTCGGCGTTCTTGAGAATCTTGTTCAGCTCGGCCTTTTCCACATTGAGGATCTTGCCGCGCAGGGGCAAGATGGCCTGGAACCGGCGTTCACGCCCGCCCTTGGCGCTGCCGCCCGCGCTGATGCCTTCCACGATGAACAGTTCGGACTCGGCCGGGTCCTGTGAGGAGCAGTCGGCCAGCTTGCCGGGCAGGTCGTCGTTTTCCAGCGGGTTGCTGCGGCGCACGATGTCGCGGGCCTTGCGGGCGGCTTCACGCGCGCGGGCGGCCTCGGCGGCCTTCTCCACGATGGTCTTGCCCACCTTGGGGTTTTCCTCGAGGAACTCGGCGAACTTCTCGCCCACCACGGCGTTGACGGCTGTCTGCGCCTCGCTGTTCAGCAGCTTGACCTTGGCCTGCGACTCGAACTGCGGCTCGCCGAGCTGCACGCTGACCACGCAGTAGATGCCCTCCAGCAGATCGTCGCCACTGGGCACCGGGTTGCCGGACTTGATCATGTTCTTGTCTTTGGCGTACTTGTTCAGAATCCGGGTGTAGGCGGTCTTGAACCCGGTCAGCGGCGTGCCGCCGTCACGGGTGCGGATCATGTTGGCGTAGGTCAGGATGTTGTCCGACGAGTAGGTGTTGGCATGAATGAACGCCACTTCCACCACCACGTCGCTGTGGGTGCCGCGCATCACGATGGGCTGGTCATACAGCAGCTTGGTGTCGTCGGTGACCAGCGCGCGGGCAAAGTTGGCGATGCCGCCCTGCTCGTAGAACACTTCCTCGCGGACCTCGCCGGCATGCAGCTCGCGGCGCTCGTCGCGGATCACGATCTTCAGGCCGGTCAGGTATGCCAGCTCCCGCAGGCGGCCCCGGATGCGGTCATAGGAAAACGCGTTGTCGAACTCCTTGAACACGCCCGCGTCGGGGTGGAAGCTGACCCGGGTGGCCCACTCGACGTCACTGGGCGTATTGCCCAGCACCTCCAGCGGCGTGGTGACCACACCCTGCTCGAAACGGATGTGGTGCAGCTTGCCGCCCTTGTTGACGGTCACGTCGAGGTAGGTACTCAGCGCGTTCACCACGCTGGAACCGACGCCGTGCAGGCCGCCCGAGACCTTGTAGGCGCCCTGGCCGAACTTGCCTCCGGCGTGCAGCTCGGTAAAGATCACCTCGATGGCGGGGCGGCCCTCGGACTCCATCATGTCCACCGGAATGCCGCGCCCGTTGTCGGTGACGGTGGCGCTGCCGTCGGCGTGCATGATGACGTGGATCTCGTCGGCGAAACCGGCGGTGCCCTCGTCAATGGCGTTGTCGATGATCTCGGTCAGCAACTGGTGGTAGCCGTCGACGCCGGTTCCGCCCTGCACGTACATGCCGGGCCGCTTGCGCACGGCTTCGAGGCCCTTGAGGACCGAGATGTCGGCGGCGGTGTACTGGGCATCCGGGCCGCCCACGACGCGGGACTGCGTTGCGGGTTTGGCGGAAGCGGCGTTCTGGTCTTCAAGTTTGGTCATGTGACTCCTGCGGCGCGGCCCATTTCTGACGCGGGGCCGCGTTCAAATCTGGAGAGTGGAGTTTGGAATGTGGTGAGGCGCTCGGAGACGCCATTTCTCGTCTCTCAGTATACTACAACAGTTGAAATAGGTCAATAAAATTACGTGTCAGACAGAATCATGTGAGGCGGTTTGGAAGGGCTGAAAAGGCTGTGCTGGCAGTGGGTTTGGGGCTCTGGCCGTGCAAATTGGGACCGAGCAGAAACGCAGTTGCTCTCATCGCCTCCTGCACCGCGGTTCGGAAGGCGATGGAAGCACCAGCAGCGCGGCCCCAGACCTCCGGAGAGGCTGGGGCCGCGTTTCTGGAGAGGGGTGGGTCTTACGCGCCCTTACTCGGTGCCGCTTCCGGTGCCCCGGCGGCCACGGCGGCGGCGGCGGCGCTTGGCGTCGTCACTCTGGGCCGACTGGTCCGGTTGCGCCGCGCCCGCCTGAGCGTTCTGGGCGGGGGCCGGGGCGGACGGTCCCGGCTGGCCCTGGGGGGTGCCGCCGCCGCGCTGGCCCTGCGGGCGTCCGTTCGGGCGCGAGGCTGCGCCGCGGTCGTTGCCGCCGCGGGTGTGGCCACGCTCGCCGCGTGCGGCGGAGCCACGGTTGTTGCTGCCGCGCTCCTGTACGCCGCGTCCGCCCCGGCCCTGGTCCCGGCGTCCGCCGCCGCCCCCCTCGCCGTCCTCGGCAGGCATGTTGTCCAGGGTCCAGTCGCCGAAGTACATGCGCTGCACGGTGATGTTCACCGGACGCAGGTGCTCGTTGCGGGGGCGCTCCAGCGTGACCACGCGCCGCGTGCCGCGCCGGGGGGCGGGGCCGCCGCCGCTGTTGCCCCCGCCGCCATTGCCGCCCGCGTTGCTGCCGCCGTCCGGGCCGTCCATGCGGACCCCGCCGAAGGTGCGGCCCTGCCCCTGCTGACCGCGGCCCTGCCCCTGGCCTCCACGCCCACGGCCTCCCTGGCGGGGCGAGGCATCGGCCGACGACGAGGCGGCGGGGGCCGGATCATCCAGGGTGAACTTGCGTGGCTCACTGACGGGAACGCTCTGCAGCTTCTCGCGCTTTTCCTGCTCGCGGTCGTCGCGGCGGCGGGCGCGGGGTTTGACGGGTGAATCCATGTCGGTCTCCTCGGTATAGCTGCCCGGCACGTAGTCCGGGTCGGTGGGATCGGCCAGCGTGAAATCGGTCTGGCGGGCCAGCGGTTTAACGCTGCTGATGGTGACGTGGATGCTGTCGCCCAGGCGGTAGCTCTTGCCCCGGCTGCGGCCCCGCAGCATCTGCGCGTCCTCGATATAGACGTAGTAATCGTCGTCCAGGTTGCTGATGTGCAGCTTGCCTTCCACGCCGTTGTCAAGCGCCACGTACAGGCCGCTGGCCACCACGCCCGACACGTTGCCGGGGAAGGACTCGCCCAGGTGTTCCTGCGCCCACTTGGCCTGGTAGTACTTGGTCAGGTCACGCTCGGCCTCGGACGCCGTGCGCTCGCGCTCGCTGGTGTGGTCGCCCATGCCCGGCAGGCGGCCCTGCAGCTGCGCCACCTCGCGGTTGCCCGCCTTCAGCTCGCCGCTCAGGATGCCCTTGATGACGCGGTGGACCAGCAGGTCCGGGTAGCGGCGGATCGGCGAGGTGAAGTGCAGGTACTCGTCGAAGGCCAGCCCGAAGTGGCCCAGGTTCTCGCCCGCGTACTTGGCCTGCTGCATGGACCGCAGCAGCAGCGTGTTGACCACGCTCTCGCGGTTGGTGCCGCGCACTTCCTTGAGAACCGCCTGGTACGCCTGCGGGGTTGGCTCGCCGCCGGGGAAGGCGAAGCCCAGCCGCCCGATGGCCGCCGTCACGTCCTGAAAGCGCTGCAGCGTGGGTTCCTCGTGGATGCGGAACAGCGCCGGGATCTCGCGCTGGATCAGGAAGTGGGCCACCACCTTGTTGGCCAGCAGCATCAGATCCTCGATCATGCCGCGCGCGGTTTCCTCGCGGATCGGGATCAGTTCCATGCGCCCGTCCTTGCCCACGTCCACCTTGACCTCGCGCAGCTTGAAGTCCAGCGATCCTTCGCGCAGCCGCCGCTGGCGCAGCTTGGTGGTGATCTTGAGCAGCAGGTGCAGGTCGCCTTCGAGGTTGCGGGCCGCGTCCGGCAGCGTGGCGGTGGCCTCGCTGTAGGCCTGCACCTCGTCGTAGGTCAACCGCGCCTTGGAGTTGATGACGCTGGGCGCGATCTTGACGTCCAGAATCTCGCCCTCGGCAGACAGCTCTATGAGCGCGGTCAGGGTCAGACGGTCCTGGTTCGGCACCAGGCTGCACACGCCGTTGCTGAGGTGCTCGGGCAGCATGGGCAGCACGCGGCCCGGCAGATACACGCTGGTGGCGCGGGCGTAGGCTTCCTCGTCCAGCGGGGTCCCCTCCTGCACGTAATGGCTGACGTCGGCGATGTGTACGCCCACCACGAAGGTGCCTTCCGGCGTGGGCTGAATGTGAATGGCGTCGTCGAAATCCTTGGCGTCGCGCCCATCGACCGTGAAGATGTTGTAGTCGCGCAGATCCAGGCGGCCCTGCAGGGCTTCGGCCGGAATCTCGGTGGCGATGGCCCCGGCCTGCTCGGTGACCTCGTCGGGGAAGTCGCCGCGCAGCCCGAACTTGACGATCACCGCCTCGGTCTCGGTCTCGGGATCGTCCTCGGCCCCCAGCACGCGCGTGACCTGACCGAAGACCTCGTCCTCGCCGGTGTTCTCGGGCCAGAACAGCTCGGTCACCACCCGCGCGCCGGCTTCCAGGCCCTCGATGCCCTCGGGCAGCACCAGGATGCGGTGGCGGGCGCGGTGATCGTCGGGCCGCAGGATCGGGTGGCCGTGGCTGTATTCCAGCGTGCCGACCAGCTGCCTGTACGCGCGCTGCACGATGCGGACCACGCTGGCGCGCGGGCTGCCGTCGCCCTTCTGGCCGCGCCTTGGACCGCCACTTCCACGTCCGTTTTCGCTGCGGCCAGTGTCGCCCCGGCCTTCCATGCGGACCAGCACGATGTCGCCGTTCCAGGCCTCCATCGTCTGCTCGGCAGCAATGTAGAAGTCGTCGCCGCCGCTGTCGGGGACCACGAAGCCGAAGCCCGCCGCCGACGCCTGGAAGCGTCCGCGCACCAGACTCATGGCCTCGGGCAGCCCGTAGGTCTTCTTGCGGGTGCGGATCACCTGACCCTCTTCCACCAGCGCGTCCAGTAGCTCTTCCAGCTCGCGCCAGCCGCCAATACGGTTGATGGCCTGCCGGGTGAAGGTGCGCTCCAGGTCGCGCACGTGCACGGGCCGGCCCAGCTTGCGCAGCTGCGTGACCACCAGATCGCGCTCGGGGCTGCTGGGCTGGGCGTCCTGTAGTTCCTGCGCGTCCGCTGTTTCGGCCGCCGCTTCCGCCTGCGCCCCGGTGGGGGCGTCCTGGGCGGGGGTGGTCTGGTCTGGCGCGGACGGGGCTGCAGGCTCCTGACTCTGGGCGCGTTTGCCCCGGCCGCCGCGTCCGCGCGGCTTCGGCTCGGGCTGCGCTGCGGCCGCTTCCTGCACGGCCAGCACCGAGTCCACCGCCGGAACCGCCTCGGGCGCGGCCACCACCTGCGTGGCGGCAGTGGCCGCCGGATTCACGGCCTCCACGCCGCTCAGAATTTCCGGCAGGGGAGAGTCGGGCTGCGCCTTGCGGCGGCCCCGCGTCTTTCTGGGCACCTCCAGGATCAGCGGCCCGTCGGCCTCGGCCTGAAGCTGTTCGGGCTGGGCGGGTTCGGGCGGAGCCGCTCCAATGTCAACGGGCGCCGTCTCAGGTTCAACAGGCTCGGCCCCGGTCTTCCTGGGCTTGCGGCCCCGGCGGGCCTTGGGAGCCTCCGTATCGGGGGCTGCCTGTCCGGCTCCGGCCTCGACCACCGGCGTCTCCACAACAGGAGCTTCGGCGGCCGGTGCGGTGACCGGCTGGGCCTGGGCCTGCGCGGCGGGCTTGCGGCCCCGGCGTTTGGGCGCCGCAGGCACTTCAGGCTCGGGCTCGGGAAGCTCAGGCTCGGGCTGCGCGACAGGCGCAGTTTCGGCGGCTGGGGCCTTGCGCGTCCGCTTCATTTTTGTCGGCAGCGGGGCGGGAGCGGGCGCCACCTCAACCTCGGCGGGCACCGGTTCCACCGCTGCTGCGAGGGCCTGGGTCTGGTTCGCAGCCTTTCTGGGTTTTCTGGCCGTATGGGGGGCCACCTCGGGCTGAGGCGGCTCGGTCTGGACCGGTTCGGCCATGGCCATGTCTTCGGCTGCTACGGCCGTCTCAGGCTGAACCCTGGGTTTGCGGGGCGCGGGTTTCTTCCTTGGGGCTTTCGGGGATGCGGGCAGACCTACACTTCCGGCAGGCTGCTGCAGTTCGGGCGCGGCATCTACCGCGGGGGGCGCGGCTTTCCTGGTCCGCTGGCCTGTCTTCTTCGCTGTCTTTTCGGATCCGGCGCCGGGCTGTGGGGCTTCCTGCGCCGCATCCTGCTTTTTCACTTTAGGCATTCACGCACCTGGTTACTCAGGACGCGCCCGTGGGGGTTATGTCGTGGGCGCACGCCGATCTGGCCGGTCTTTTATGCTGGCGCTGGTCTCGGCGTGCGCGGCCCGCCCACGGGCAACTGGTTATCGCTTCCTCGGGTTTGCGCCTTCGTTGCCACAGCCCACTGCTCGGGGCCTGTCTGGCGGCGCTGTCCTGAAACCCGGCAGCGAGCGCAGCATAACACGGCGCGCCTGACCCCATTCTCATTCAGGTTGGTTTTGCATGAAGGGCGGCCCGGCAGCCATGGCCCCGTGAATTGCCACGCGCGCCCGCATGGGCAGCCCGGCCGCCGCGCTATGCTGCCGGGCGTGCCGGAGCGCGTGGGTCAGGGAAGCAAACAACACAGCATGCAGGACCACGGAATGCCGGAGCTGCGGGCGCTGGTGATGGACCGCCCGGCCCCCGAGGTCGACGGCATCGAGCGCGCCTACGCCTTCTCGCGTGACGCCCATGCCGGGGTCAACCGCAAGAGCGGCGAGCCGTACATCACGCACCCGGTGGCGGTGGCGGTGATTCTGGCGCGGCTGGGCATGGACAGTGACAGCGTCATGGCGGGGCTGCTGCACGACACGGTCGAGGACGTGGACGGCGTGACCTTCGAGCAGATCGAGGCGCAGTTCGGCCGCGACGTGGCCCGCATCGTGGAGGGCGAGACCAAGGTCAGCAAGCTGAGCAAGCAGGGCTCACAGTCGGCCGTGGTCAGCGACGCCGGGCGCGACCTGCAGGCCGAGAACCTGCGCCAGATGCTGATCGCCATGACCGACGACATCCGCATCATCGTGGTCAAGCTGGCCGACCGCCTGCACAACATGCGCACGCTGGCCAGCATGCGCCCCGACAAGCAGGTCCGGATCGCGCGCGAGACCATGGACATCTTTGCGCCGCTGGCGCACCGGCTGGGCATCGGGCAGATCAAGTGGGAACTGGAGGACCTGAGCTTCCGCTACCTGTACCCCGACGACTACGCCTACCTGCAAAGCCGCCTGCAAAGCCGCCAGGACGAGCGCGACACCCTGATCGGCGAGGCGGTCACCCAGCTGGACGAGGCGCTACGCGACGACCTGGAACTGCCCGAGTGGGTGGCCGATATTGACATTTCCGGGCGCAGCAAGCACCTGTGGAGCGTTCACTGCAAGATGCAGCGCGAGGGCAAGGGCCTGGAGCAGATCTTTGACCTGCTGGCGATCCGCGTGATCGTGACCCCGCGTGACCTGGTGGTTCCCGAAGGCACCGACGACAAACGGCGCGAGAAGGCCGAGGCCACCCGCGAAAAGCGCATCTGCTACCACACCGTCTCGATCGTGCACAGCATGTGGACCCCGCTGCCGGGGCGTTTCAAGGACTACATCGCGGTGCCCAAGCCCAACGGCTACCAGTCGCTGCACACCACCGTGATCAGCCAGAGCGGCCAGCCGATTGAGGTGCAGATCCGTTCGCGGCGCATGCACGAGGTGGCCGAGTACGGCGTGGCGGCCCACTGGATGTACAAGCAGGGCTCGCAGCTGGCGCAGAAGGACCGCGAGAACTGGATTGCCCAGCTGCGTGAGCTGCAGGACGAGATCAACGACGCCAGCGACTACATGGACGCGGTCAAGTCCGACATCCTGGGCCAGCGGGTGCGGGTCTTCACGCCGCGCGGACTGGCGATCAGCCTGCCGGCGGGCAGCACGCCCATCGATTTCGCGTACCACATCCACAGCCGCATCGGGGAAACCACCGTAGGGGCGCGGGTCAACGGCAGCATCGTGCCGCTGGCGCACAAGCTGGGCAACGGCGACATGGTGGAGATCGTGACCAGCAAGAACGGCCACCCCAGCAAGGACTGGCTGAACTTCGCCGTGACCCGCAGCGCCCGCGCCAAGATCCGCCACCACTTCCGGCTGCTGGAGCGCGAGGACGCCCGGCAGCGCGGTCACGATCAGCTCGAACGCCACCTGCGCAAGCGCCAGCTGCCGGTGCGCCAGCTGATGCGCACCAAGCTGCTGGAAGAGGCCGCCCAGAAACTGCTGAGCACCCGCAACCCCGATGACCTGTACTTCGCCATCAGCGCGGGCAAGCTGACGCCGGCGGCCGTGGGCCGGGTGCTGTCGCCCCGGCTGGCCAGCGAGCAGGGGGCCGCGCCGGGCCGCCGCGCGCCGCAGCCGCGCCCGCCCGAGACCGGCGGCGTGTACGTGGAGGGCTTTACCACCACCACCAAGCTGAGCCTGTGCTGCAGCCCGATCCGCGGCGACCAGATCATGGGCTACCTGACGCGCGGCCGGGGCGTCAGTATTCACCGCATCGACTGTCCCAACATGATCCGGCTGCTCAAGGACGAGCCCGAGCGCTGCGTGGCCGCGAGCTGGGACGCGGGCCTGCCGGGCCTGACCCTGGTGGATCTGGACGTGCTGGCCCCGGACCGCCAGGGGCTGCTGGCCGACATCCTGGGGGTGCTGAGCGCCGAGAAGCGCAGTCCGCTGAAGGTGGAGGCCAACGTGGGCCTGGACAACGTGGCCCACATCCTGCTGCGGCTGGGCGTGCGCGGCAACGCCGACCTGGAACACGTGCGCGCCGCCATTGGCCGGGTGCCGGGCGTCACCGGCATCGTGCGGCTGGGCAAGAACGGGGCGCGCGGCCGTCAGAGCGGGGCCAGCGCGTGAGCGGTGTGGCACCTTCCATGAAGATTCCGCTGGCGGCAGCCCGCGCCCCGGCGCTGCTGCGTGCCGTGACCTGGGGCGTTCCGGTACTCCTCGTTGTGGTGGCGTTTCTTCCTGATGAGGACAATACCCCGCTTTTGCAGGGCGCAATCATTGTCCTGGCGCTGGTCATCTTCGCGTGGTTCCAGCTGGCCCCGCGCCGCCTGGCCTACACCCTGACCTCCGACGCCGTGGTGATCCAGCGGATGCTGAACCAGACCCGGCTGCCCTACGCGGGCCTCAGCGCCCGCCGGACCGCTGGCGTGCTGGGTCTCCGTACCTTCGGAACCGGGCTGCCGGGCTACCTGACCGGGCACTTCACGCTGGCCCACGACGGGCAGGGGGTCAGCCGCGTGCGGGCCGCCGCGTCTACCGGACAGGGCGGCGTGCTGCTGTGCTCCGGGGACGCCGACTATTTCCTGACGCCGGCCAACCCCGACGCCTTTCTGACCGAGCTGACGCGGCGCGGCGCACAGGTGGCCGCATGAGGCTCACACTGCTGCCCGATCTGGGCGATCTGCTGCGCCTTCACCCGCAGTACAACGCTGGGACCGTGGTGGAGCTGCTGCGGCATCTGGGCGCGGCGGAGGTGCTGTGGGCCAGCGACATGGACCCCGATCATCCGCTGCGCGACGCCTTGCCTGCCGCCCGCATCGGGATTCTGGACGGTTTCGCGGCGGACTGGGCCTGGGCTGAGGCCGAACACGGGCAGTTGCAGGGCTTTCTGGGCCAGTACCCGCAGGGCCGCGAACGCCTGCGCGAGGCGGGGGCCGCCGAGCGCCGCTTCGCCGCATTCGTTACCACGCCGATGAACGCTCGCCAAATGATGGGCGCAGAGACCATGGACGCCGCCCGCGCCTACCACGCCGCCGTGCGTGCCGCGCTGGACGAGGGACCGGGCACGCT
The DNA here is from genome assembly GCF_014647055.1 of Deinococcus aerolatus. Lineage (NCBI taxonomy): Bacteria > Thermotogati > Deinococcota > Deinococci > Deinococcales > Deinococcaceae > Deinococcus > Deinococcus aerolatus. Next base: position 11,205 of record NZ_BMOL01000004.1, read on the forward strand.
ATGGCGGGAACGTCGGCTGTCCGAACTGGCCCAGAGGCTGGCCGGGCAGGCCGGCGTCGTGATTGCCCCGCTGGACGACCTGCCCGGGCTGCTGGACCGACTGCCGGACGCCCGCCTGCCGGACCTGGCCGGGTTTGCTCCCGGCGAGACCAGCCGCCTGCGCGCCCTGGCGGACCGGGCGTGGCAGCTGCGCGAGGACGATGACCTGAACGCCCTGCTGGCCGCCCTGGACCGCGAAACGGGCGACCGCGTGACGCCGGGGGCCGAGCTGTCCGCCGCCGCCGCCGGCATCTACCTGGCGGTGGGCGACCTGGGGGCCGCCCGCGAACTGCTGGAGCGCGCCGTTCACGCCCTGGGCGACGGGCTGCCGCGCAGTCTGGCGGGCCTGACGCTGGCCCGGCTGGGACAGGTGCGCGACGCCCAGGGGGACCGCGAGCTGGCCACCCGCACCTACCTCGCCGTGCTGGCCCTGAACCACGCCCCTGCCGTGGCCCGCGCCGCCGCCGAGGCCGGGCTGAAGGAACCGTTCCGTCTCGAACTGGGGCCGGCGTAGCGGCGCTGCACGTCCTGGCTGGCCTGCCTGCCTGGCCCGCCGCCGCGCCGCGCGTCCTATCCTGAAGCCCATGACCCTGTCTCCCGAGGCCCCTACGCCCACGTCCCAGCCCCTGCGCGTCCTGAGCATCCAGTCGTGGGTCAGTTACGGGCACGTCGGCAACGCCGCGGCCGTGTTTCCCCTGCAGCGCCTGGGCATCGAGGCCTGGGCCATCCACACCGTGCAGTTTTCCAACCACACCGGCTACGGCGCGTGGACCGGGGCCGTGTTTCCGCCCGAGAGCATCGCCGAACTGGTGGACGGCATCGAGGCGCGCGGGGTCCTGCCCGGCTGCAGCGGCGTGCTGAGCGGCTACATGGGCTCGGGCGGTACGGTCGCGGCGGTGGTGGAGGCGGTGCGGCGCGTGCGGGCGGCCAACCCGGCGGCGCTGTACTGCTGCGATCCGGTGATGGGCGACGTGGGGCGCGGCGTGTTCGTGCGCCCCGAACTGCCGGAGCTGATCGCGGCGCAGGCGCTGGCGGCCGCCGACGTCGTGACCCCCAACCAGTTCGAGCTGGAGCTGCTGACCGGCCGCACGGTCCAGACGCTGGCGCAGGCGCTGGAGGCGGCCCACGAGCTGCGCGGGCGGCTGAATGCCGGCGGCCCGCGCATCGTGGTGGTGACCAGCCTGGTGCGCGCCGACGCCCCGGCCGATCAGATCGAGACGCTGGCGGTGACCGGGGAGGGCGCGTGGCTGTGCCGCACGCCTTTGCTGCCGCTGGACCCGCCCCGCAACGGCACCGGGGACGTGATGGCCGCGCTGTTCTACGGACATTACCTGGGTTCGCGCGACGTGGCCCGGTCTCTGAGCCTGTCGATGAGCGCGCTGTACGGCCTGCTGAAACGCACCCACGACCACGGCAGCCGCGAGGTCATGCTGGTGGCCGCGCAGGAGGAGCTGACTGCCCCCTCACAGGTGTTCACGGCCGAACAGGTCGCCTGAAGCGGGGGCCGCGCCCCTGAACGCCCTTCCTGAGCGTCCATGAGGATGATCTACAGGTCATTTCAGGGTCAGCCCAACGTCTGTTTCAGCCCCTCTCACATGGCCTCCGGGCGGCGCGGCCAGACTGTGGCTCATGAAACATATTCTGTTCCCGACGAGCGCACAGGCCGACGCCTTCATTGCCGAACTGCAGAGCCAGGGCGTGGTGGCCCCGACGACCGGCACCTCCACCTACAACCGTCACGGGGGCATGAACAACACGGCTGTCGCTGGCGGTGACACCCGCACCTACACTGATGACCGCATGGACGGCGAGTCCAGCGCGGCCGCTGAGGACGCGGGCGCAGGCGCCGTCAAGGGCACCGGCGTGGGAGCAGTGGTGGGTGCGGGCGCAGGCCTGCTGGGCACGGCCGGCACCGTGGCAGGCGTGGGCGCCACCGTCGCTACCGGTGGCCTGGCCATCCCGGTGATCCTGGGCATGGCTGCCCTGGGCGCTGGCGTGGGTGCCGCCGTGGGCGCCGCGGGCGGCGCGGCCGGTGTGGACGAGAACCACGACGGCCGGACTGCGGACAGCGACTACGGCGCGTACAGCGTCAACGACGACTACTATGACCGCATGCACAGCACCGTGAACTCGGGCGGCCGCGCCGTGGCCGTCGAGGACAGCGTGCCCTACGACGTGGTCGCCGACGCCGTCAAGCGTCACGGCGGCGAGTTCGTCGATGAGAACATGATGGACGCCCGCCGCATGTAAGCAGCCTCCACCTCAGCGCCCCCACCGCTCCGGCGGCTGGGGGCGCTGTTCGGTGGGACGACGGGTTTCGCGGCGGGCCAGTCCACTTCCAGGCCACACCGCGGCGGCCAACGACAACGCCCACCGGTCAGGGTGGGCGGGGGGACTGGTGGCTGGCCCGGTCAATAGCGGTCGCGCACACGGACAGGGATGGGGACTGGCTGGGGTTGTGGCGCCCCCCCCAGGATTTCCCGGAGCCAGTCAATAAACTCTCGCAAGCCCTTCATGACGGCATTGTACCGGGGTCCCCCTGGGCCAGATGGCACGCAGCTTACGATGCGTTGACAAACCCTTGCCCCAGGCATCTGTGTCAACGCTTGGCCAAGGCGGTGCCTCAGAATGCGGGGCATGACCGCTGCCCCTGCCGCGCCCGTGATTCTGGACGGTGACCCCGGCCACGACGACGCCATCAACTTCCTGCTGGCCCTGGCCAGCCCCGAGTTTCAGGTGCTGGGCCTGACCACCGTGTTCGGCAACGTGGGCCTGGAGCGCACGACCCGCAACGCGCTGATCGTGCGCGAGCTGAGCGGGGCCAACGTGCCGGTGTACGCCGGGGCGGACCGCCCGCTGGTCTCGCCGCGCATCAGCGCCGAGGCGGTGCATGGTCAGAGCGGCATGGACGGCCCCCACCTGCCGGTCCCGGCGCGCGACGCGGAGGCCGAACACGCCGCGCGCTTCATCATCCGGCAGGTGCGCGCCCGCCCCGGCGAGGTCACGCTGGTGCCGACCGGGCCGCTCACGAACGTGGCGCTGGCTTTCCGGCTGGCCCCGGACATCGCGGGGCTGGTCCGGCGGGTGGTGTGGATGGGCGGCAGCACCGACACCGGCAACTGGACGCCCGCCGCCGAGTTCAACGCATTGGCGGACCCGCACGCCGCGCACATCGTCTTCAGCTCTGGCGTGCCGCTGACCATGTTCGGCCTGAACGTGACCCACCAGGCCATCGCGCATCCGGCCCGCGTGGCCGCCTTCCGGGCGCTGGGCACGCGGGTGGGCGAGTTCGCGGCAGTGCTGCTGGAATTCTTCGCCGAACACCACCGCGAGCGTTACGGCTGGGACGGGGGTGCCCTGCACGATCCCATGACCGTGGCGTGGCTGCTGCGCCCGGAGCTGTTCGTGTCGCGGCCCATGCACGTCGAGCTGGACCTGACGGGCGGTCCCTCGGCGGGCCGCACGCTGGCCGACGTGTGGAGGGTGATGGGCCGGGCACCCAACGCTGAGGTGGTGACCAACGTGGACGCGGACGGCTTTTTTGCCCTGCTGGTGGAGCGCCTGGGCCGTTACCCCTGAGCCGGGCGGCTGCCGGGGCCACGGTCAGAACTCTGTTACAGGGGATCGTTTAACATGTCGGCATGCGACTTCCGGCTCAGGTCCGGTCTGGCCGTCCGGCACCGCCCCGGACCCCGGGTCAGACCGCCGGCAGCCCCGACACGCCCGCGCCCCTCACCGCCGCCACACCGCTGATCCCGCCGGGCGATGAACTGCGGTACGCCCTGCACCGGCGGCTGGCGCTGGCGTCCCTGACCTGCGGGCTGCCGGTGCTCACGATCATGGGCGTGTTGGAGGCCCGCAGTCCCTCGGCCAGCGCCCAGCTGCTGGGGCTGTACGCCGTGATGGCCCTGCTGTGCGTGTGGGGCATCCTGCGGGTGCTGCGGCGCAGCCGACTGGAGGGCGCGCTCAGGACCATCGTGGCCTTCAACGTGGTGTTTGTCGCCGTGCAGGCGTACGCGGCCGGGGCCGGCCAGTCGGCCAGCGCCGCGCAGACCGGCTTCAGCATGCTGCTGATGCTGATTGCCAACTCGGTGCTGGGCTACCTGGTGTTCGAGGCCCGCCGCGCCGGACTGCTGGCGCTGGGCAGCTTCGCGCTGGCGGTGGTGGCCGGCCTGCTGGGCTTCAGCCGTCACGGGGGCACGGACATGGCGCTGCCCAGTGTGCAGCTGTACCTGTCCACCGGCACCATCCTGCTGCTGCTGCACGCCCTGGCGTGGTACAAGTCCCGCTTCGTCTCCCAGGCCCAGGAGCAGCTGCGGCTGGAACACGAGGCGCGCACCGATCCCCTGACCGGGCTGCCCAACCGCCGCCACTTGTACCAGCAGATTGCCGCCCTGCTGGAGCCTGCCGGGGAGGACCAGCCGGAACCGGAGCCGCGGGGCAGCGTGATCATGTTCGACATCGACCACTTCAAGCGCGTCAACGACCTGCACGGCCACCTGGCCGGCGACAGCGCCCTGGCCCACGTCGCGGGGCTGCTGCGGGCTTCGGCACAGGCCGGCGAGACGCCGGGCCGTTGGGGTGGCGAGGAGTTCATGCTGGTGCTGCCGGGCCTGGACGAGGCGGGGGCGCTGCGCCGGGCGCAGACCCTGCGGGACCTGCTGCACGCCTCGCTCCACCCGCAGGTCGGGCTGCTGACCGCCAGCTTCGGCGTCAGCGCCTGCCGTGCGAGCGATGACCTGAGCCGACTGGTGGCGCGGGCCGACGTGGCGATGTACCGCGCCAAGGCGGGGGGACGTGACCGGATCGAGGCGGCCTCCAGCGGCGGCCCCTGACGTTCCGGGAGGGCGGGGCAGCTGCCGTGGGGCTGACGCTGCGAGCGGGCTGGGCGGAGAGGCAGACCCAGGGATGTGCTTCGGCCCCGCTGGTCTTCTCCAGGAGGCCTGTGGAAAAGTGCTGGCCGTCCTTACCCTGGCCCCGCCGAGGTGGGCTGCCGTGTTGAACAAAACTCGGCTGATACGGCTGAAAGCAGTCTTTCACAGGATGCCTACGCTTTACTAGAAATTACGTAATAGACAGAATCTATGCTATACTCTACGTATGAAAAACGCTCCGCTGACCCTTGATTTCGGCACCGTCCGGCTGCCCATCAGCGCCGACGGACTGCTGCTCGCCGCCCCGGCCCTGGCCCAGCTGGGCCTGGCCGGGACCGACTGGACCACGCTGGCCGCCGAACACGGGCTGGCCTCGCCCACCCGCGACTTCGGCGCCGGCCCCGAGGCCACCCTGAGCCTGGCCGAATTCACGCGGCTGGCCTTCGTGCTGGACACCCCGCAGGCGCGGCGCTGGCGCCGGCGGGCGCAGGACCTGCTGACCCGCGCCATGGGCGGCGACGTGAAACTGGCCGCCCAGATCGCCGAGCGCAGCACCGACCCGGAAGCGCGGCGCTGGCTGGCCGCCCGGCTGGAAAGCACCGGCGCCCGGCGCGAGCTGATGGCCACCGTGGCCCGCCACGGCGGCGAGGGCAACGTGTACGGGCAGCTGGGCAGCATCAGCAACCGCAGCGTGCTGGGCATGGACAGCGCTGGCATCCGCCGCCTGCGCGGCGTGCGGGCCACTCGCGACGGCCTGAGCAGCACCGAGCTGCTGCGCATGGCCTACCTGGATGCCGCCACCACCCAGGCCATCACCGAGCGCGGCGCCCACGGCAACGCCGCCATCCTGCAGCTGCACGAGCGGCTGGCCCGCCACGAGCGCCGGGGCTGGGCCGGTGAGGGCTGGAGCGCGAACGCCGGCGGGTCCTCGCAGGCGGGGTAGCGCCCCTCCTGGCTCCGAAAGAGACTGCCCTCTCTAATGGAGGGGGCTTTTTCATGCCCCAATCGGAGCGGTCCCCGGCGGCCAGCCGCACGATGCCCGGCGCGGCAGCCCACCGCAGGGAAGAGGATCCCCACCGCCTGCCCGCCACCCCCGCCCGCTGCCCCCGGCAGAAGTTGCCTTTGGCCCCCTTTTCCTCATCCGGGACCGCTACAATCGCGCCCGTGCCCATCTTGACCCGAACCGTACTCGGCGAGATCGCCCGCTGGTATCTGGGGGGCGTGGCGCTGTTCCTGACCCTGCTGATGACCGACGCCCTGAGCAGCACGGTGGGCAAGCTGCTGATCTATGATCCGCCGCCCGCACAGGCGCTGGCCGCCTTCCTGTCGATCCTGCCGCAGAGCCTGAACAAGACGCTGGTGCTGGCGGTGCCGTTCTCGATTCTGCTGGCCTTCTCGCGCATGCAGCGCGACAATGAACTCAAGGCGATCCTGGCCAGCGGCATCCGCCCGCTGAGTCTGGTGTGGCCGCTGGCGCTGCCGTTCGCGCTGGTGGGCGTGCTGGCCTACGTCAACGCGGGCACGCTGGTCCCGGCGGGGCTGGCGAACTGGGACCGCGCGTGGTTCACCATCTACGATCAGCCGCTGCCGCCGCCGCAGCAGGAGAAATACACCTACGCCCCGCCCGGGGCCCTGTTCTACGCCGGACGCGTGAGCGCCGATAGCGCGGGAAGTTCGGTGGCGCAGCTGAGCGGCGTGATGGTGCAGCGCGGCGACGAGACCATCACGGCGCAGTTCGGCACCTGGGACTCGGGCCTCCAGACCTGGACCCTCAGCAACGCCTGGATCACGCGTCCCGGCCAGAACCCCCGCCAGTCGCCCACCGATGTGGTGATCGCGCAGACCGACACCCTGCGCCCGCCGCCGCCTGCCGCCCAGCAGGTCAGCAACGCCGAGCTGCGCGCCGCGCTGGCCGGCGACACCCTGGGCCGCAAGGGGCGGCGCGACTACACCTTCCAGCTGGCCGCCCGCGTCGCGGACCCGGCCACCCCGGTGGTGTTCGCCCTGGCCGCCGGGATGCTGGGCCTGCTGATCCGCAACCGCGCCGCCGCCTTCGCCGCCGTGCTGGTGTTTATCGTGTGCTTCTACATCCTGTGGACCACCATGCCGGGGCTGGCCGGGGCTGGGGCGCTGAACCCCACGCTGGCCGCCTGGGTGCCCAACCTGGCCTTCCTGCTGCTGGCGGGCGGGCTGGCCTGGAGGCTGAGGTGAGGGGCGTGTTGCCCGCTGTCAGCTGGGCTGGGCGGACGGTGCGTGTTTCCGCCGCCCCGGGGACGGCTCGCGCCCCCTCAGTCCCCCTGTCCCCCAGACCCACCGAGGCCCAGCCGTGAAACTGTTTGAGCGCTACGTCCTGGCCGAGATTCTGCCCCTGCTGCTGGGCGCACTGTCCGCCGTGATTGTGCTGCTGGTGCTGGCCGCGCTGCAGGACGTGATCGCGCCGCTTCTGGCCAAGGGGGCCGATCCGGTGCTGGTGGCGCGCGTGCTGGCGCTGAACGTGCCGGAGGCCGCCGCCCGCGCCCTGCCGATTGCGCTGATGTTCGCCACGCTGCTGGGCCTGTCGCGCCTGAGCAGCGATTCGGAGCTGAAGGGCGCCCTGGCCGCCGGGATTCCGGCCACCCGGCTGCTGCGCCCGGTGCTGGCGCTGGGCCTGGGCGTGACCGTGCTGGCCTTCGCGCTGGGCGAGGGGCTGGTGCCGCGCGCCAAGGTGCAGGAGCGCAAGGTCAAGCAGGAGATCGTCTTCGACAACCCGCGCGTGATCGGCCTGGACGGGACAGGGGCGGATGGCCAGAGCATCGTGCTGCGGGACGCCCTGAACCGGGCCATCAGCGTGGGAAAGATTGGCCCCGGCGGCACGCTGGAAGACCTGCGGATCGTGACCATGCAGCCGGGCCTGCCCCCGCGCGAGGTGATCACCGCCGCCCGTGGCCGCCTGCTGCCGGGCAGCAATGTGCTGGAGTTGCAGGATGGCCGCCGCGTGACCTACCAGGACGCGCGCCCGGTGACGGTGCTGACCTTCAAGTCCGGCAGCCTGCCGGTGCAGGACGTGCAGGCCGATCTGGACGCGGGCGGCGGCGAGCTGAAGGCGATCTACACGCCGCTGCGCGAGCTGTGGGCGAAGACCGCCCAGTACCGCGTGCAGGGGGTCCGCTCGCCCGCCGACTTCACGGCGCTGCACCGCAAGTTTGCCGAGCCGCTGGCGGCCCTGGCGCTGGCCTTCTTCGCGGTCAGTCTGGCGGTGTTCACCTTCCGCAGCGGGCGTGACCTGGGGCTGGTGTGGGCGCTGCTGCTGACGTTTGCGTACTACGCCACCTGGAGCGTGTTCCGGGTGATGGGCGAGAATGGGGCGGTGTCCGGCGCGGTGGCCGCCTACGCCCCGGACCTGATCGCTGTGGTGGCCGGGGCGGCGCTGCTGTGGCGGACGGGACGGCGTTGAAGGGGAAGAAGGTAAAGGGTCTGGAGCACATTTTCAGGAACGCATCCTGAAGCTGGTGTTGTCCTGGCTTTGAGCTCAGGCCTCCGGGCGCGTCGCTTCCCGAACCACCTCTCCCGCTACATCTGCCACCGCGTTCATATCTGCCTCGCTGAGCGGGGGATGCACCAGGAACATCAGCGAGGTCTCGCCCAGCTCACGGGCCACCGGCAGCCGTTCCTTCGGTCCCAGTCCGGCGTCCGTGAACGCTTTTTCCAGGTAGATCTCGGAGCAGGTGCCGGTGTAGCACGGTGCGCCGCGCGCCACCACCTCGGCCATGATCCGGTCCCGGTCCCAGCCTGCACGCAGCAATTCGGGACGCACGTACACGTAGAACTTGTACTGAGCACTTTCGGAGCCTTCAGGAATGGTGGGCACGCGCAGGGCAGGCAGTGCCGAGAAACGCCCGGCCAGCACCGCCGCGTTGCGCTGACGCTGCGCCGTCCATGCAGGCAGCTTTTGCAACTGCAGACGCCCAATCGCGGCCTGTACTTCCAGCATGCGCCAGTTGGTGCCAAAGGACTCGTGCAGCCAGCGAAAACCCAGCGGATGCTCCTTGTGGTACACGGCGTCGTAGCTCTTGCCGTGGTCCTTGAAAGCCCAGGCTTTGCTCCATAGCGCCTCGTCGCGGGTGACTAGCAGGCCGCCCTCGCCGCCGGTGGTCATGATCTTGTCCTGACAGAAGGAGAAGCAGCCCATGTGCCCAATGGTGCCTACATGCTGCCCGTGGTACTTCGCGCCGTGGGCCTGGGCGCAGTCCTCGATGACAAACAGGTTGTGTTCGCGGGCCAGCGCCATGATCGGGTCCATGTCGGCGGGCCAGCCAGCCAGATGCACCACGATGATCGCCCGCGTGCGCGGGGTCAGCACGGCGCGGATGGTCTCGGCAGTGATGTTGCCGCTGTCGCGGTCCACCTCGGCCATCACGGGCACCGCTCCGCGCATCACGGCGGCGCTGGCTGAGGCGATAAAGGTGCGCGGCGTGGTGATCACCTCGTCACCCGCCGCCACGCCAAGGGCGTACAGCGCCAGCTCCAGCGCCAGCGTGCCGTTGTGCAGGGCGATGGCGTGCGGCACGCCCAGCACGGCGGCATATTCCTTCTCGAACTCGCGGCCCTCGGTGCCGGTCCAGTAGTTGACCTTGCCGGAGCGCATGATTTCCGAGACGGCCTCAATCTCGTCGGATTCAAAAGCGGGCCAGGGGGCCAGCGTGCGGTCGAGTTGTTTGGGGGCGGTGTGGGTCATGTCGGTATTGTCTCCTTTCTTGGTCGGGCAGGTATGCCCACGGCTACAGCATTGGCGGGCAAGGACCGAACCACCACGCCGCCCGCACCCACTGTCGTCCAGCGTCCCACCGTTATACCCGGAGTGACCGCGCAGCCGACGCCTAAAAAGACACCTTCCTCCAATCGGACTGTGCCTGCCAGATGGACGCCAGGGGCCGCATGCGCGTAATCCCCCAGAACGCAGTCATGATCAACGGTTGCACCTGTATTCACGATGACATGCCGTCCCAGCACGGTGTCTGGCTGGATCACCGCGCCTGCAAAAATGACGGTTCCTGGCCCCACCCTCACACTTTCATGGACGGTGGCTGCAGGGTGAATGGCTGAGGTCCATTCTGTGTCTGGAAACCGGGTCGCAATGTCCAGCCGCGCCGCATTGCTGCCGATGGCGATGACGGCGCGGTCTGCCAAACGCTCCAGTTGATCCAGTCCGCCGAGCACGCTACAGCCCAGTATTGATGTGCCCCAAGACTCGGCACGGTCATCTAATACCCCAGCCACATCCAGTCCTGCCGCGCGTAAAGTGGCGATCACCACCTTGGCATGTCCTCCTGCGCCTACCACCAGAATCCCGCTCATGTCTCGTTGCTGGGTGTGCCCATGAATTTGGGCATGGTGGCTTCTCCAGCCGCACTGATGCCCTCTCGCTTAAATACCTTCTGTACCGTCGTCCACAAAATTTTCAGGTCCAGCGCAAGGCTGCGATTTTCCACATACCACACATCCAGCCTGAACTTCTCGTCCCAGGCGATCGCATTCCGTCCATTAACTTGCGCCCAGCCGGTAATACCGGGACGGACCTCGTGTCGCCGCGCCTGCTCGGGCGTATAGCGGTCCAGGTATTCCATCAGCAGAGGACGTGGTCCGACCAGGCTCATGTCGCCGCGCAGGACATTAAACAAGCCGGGCAGTTCGTCCATTGAAGACGCACGCAGAAAGCGGCCCAGCGGCGTCATGCGTTCACTGTCGGGGAGCGGCTGACCGTGGCTGTCTACCGCGTCACGCATAGTGCGGAACTTATGCATGATGAAGGGCTGAGCGTGTAATCCAGGGCGTTTCTGGCTGAACAGGATAGGGGAGCCGAGCTTGAGACGCACCACGCCACCAAGCGCAAGCATGGGCAGCCCCAGAACGGCCAGTCCAACGCCCGCCACTACCACGTCTACCGCCCGTTTGAGGTGTTGACCCTTCCGGGTCCGGGCTTCAGCAAGAAGGTCCTGATAAAGCCTGTCCATGGCCTCCCAGACATGCTGGGGTTGGAACTCGCGCAGAACACGCTCCTGTCCAGCATGTCCGAATTGCACGGCCAGCGCTTTATCGTTCAGCAGCCGCCGCAGTGCGTCGGTCAGGGCCTCAGTGTCGCCCACCGGCACCGTAAAACCGGTCACACCGTCCACGACGGCGTCCATTGCGCCCGTTGCATTAGTGGCAACCACAGGCTTTCCAGCGGCGGCAGCTTCTAGGGGAACGGTTGGAAAGCCTTCACGGTAAGTGGGCAGGGCCAGGACGTTCATGAGCTGGTAGTAAGGTGCAGGATCAGCGACAAACCCGGCCCAGATCACGCCGGGATGGGTTTCAATGGTCTGGCGGAGTTCAGCGGGAACCGGATCGCCTTCCTCATAATCGCCCAGTAGCAGCAGGCGCAGACGAGAGTTGACGGCATAAAGTTGTTCAAAAGCTCCAAGTAGTTCAGCAATTCCCTTGTCCTTAACAAAACGGCCCACGAATCCTACCGTCAAAGCGTCGGGGGAAAGACCGAGCATCATCCCCAACTCTCCGGCTTGCTGCAGCATCGTGGCAGATGGAAGGTAACGTTCGACAGAAACCCCATTGGACGTTCCCGAACCAAGAACCAGCGTTTTTGCTGCAGGAACCAGTTTTAATTCCACAGCCCGCTTCTGCAGGCTTGGACTCACGCACACCACCCGGTGGGCACATGCACAGGCCAGTCGCTCCATCCAGACCAACAGGTGTCGCTTCGGTCCCTGGACTGTTTCCAGGCGCAGACCGTGCAGGGTGTAGACGCGTGCTGGAACCCCCGAAAGTGTTGCCGCCATGCCACCAATCAATCCCGCTTTGGGCGTTCCTACATTGGTTACGCTGGGCTTAAGCTGCCGCAGTAGCTTCCAGGTGTCTGCCAATGCCAGCACATCGTGTTTCAAGGAGATTTCACGCGCCAGTGGGACGAAATGGGCCTGAACTCCTTCACGATGTGCCACCGTCAGCAATTCGTCTCGGGGGGCAGGCGATGAGGCGAGGTGAACGTCATAGCCGTGCTGGCTGAAGTGTTGCAACTGACCCCACAAGAAGGCGCGGGCGCTAAGTGGGATGGTAACCAGATATAAGAGTTTCTTCACAAGTCGGTACCTGACGGCGGGACTACTCGATGTCGTGCGGCTTGCCAGCGTGCGGTTTGTTCCTCGATATACTGGTAAAAAGCGGTCCGCTGCTGTGTCATGGCGCTGTCTTCGTAGGTGTGGGCGGCTTCCAAGTTTCGACTTGACATTGCACCGAGGCGCGTCGGCGAGGTCACCACTTCTTGCAGTTTCTGGGCAAGGGCGTGAACGTCACCGGGCGGTACCAGATCTTCAGATGGCAGCAGTTCAGGTATGCCGCCCACCGTCGAACCGATACAGGGCAAGCCTCGCGCCATCGCCTCGATCATGGCGCGGGGAAGTCCTTCTGTGCGTGACGGCAGGACAAACAGATCTGCCTGATCAAGTTCATGCCTGACTGCTTCGCCGGACGATAATTGTCCGGCAAAGCGCACACGATCTTGAACGTTCAGTTCCCGCGTCAGCGCCTCTAACTCAGGGCGGTGCTTGCCCTCGCCAATGATCGTGAGCTGAAGATGTAAGTCATAATTGGCGCAAATGGCAAGTGCCTTGATAACTACATCCGGGGCCTTATACATCTGCTCCAGCGAACCTACCAACGCCATCCGACAAGGTCGCTGAGCAGTGGCTAGGCCTTGCCATCCAGTGTGTGGCCGGTCTACAAAAGTATCTTCAGACAATTTGACATCAGAAAAAGAAGTAGAGAAGCCAGCCCGGCTTGGATAACGCTTTTGCAAGGCAGAGCGGGTGACATAGCTAATGGCCATTGCATTCTGGCACTGGATCTGCATCTCGCGTGTAAACCACCATTGGAACAGTGGACGCAACGGGTGTCTCACTGCTCCGCGTGCAAAGACCTCGTGCGGATCGCCGGCCACCAACACCCCGTAAGGTCGCCCCGTTTTTTTCAGGATGCTGTATGCTATTGCACCTAAGATTCCAGGAATTCGCAGGAGTACTGCAGATTCTTTGAGAAGAGCATTATGGACGGCGCGGCGCACAATCCTGGCCTTTAGCAAGAACTGTTTGGGGCCGACAAAATATGGAACTGCCGTAAAACAGACATTGGGGCCACTCGACAGTTTCATGTCATGGCCGACTGCGGCTATATCTTCTACACGGGCCACCACATTGACAGATTCAAATGTCGTCAGATATGGCAGCCAGTCTGAATAGGCAAATGCTGTCTGGGTCCAGATTTGTCCATCGGGAGTGCGCTCGAAGCGATGCTCAAGAACTGTGACTAATTCCATTTTTTTTAATCTCTCCTGTATCGGATCTTGGCAGTAGTTATTTAAAGTTATGAGAATTATAAAGTACGTTGCAATTATAGGATAAAATGCCAAATTTCAGATTACTAGTAATAAAGAAGAAATCCATACAATTGATAGATTCATTGTAAAATTTTTGCAGGCTACTTCAATATATACAAATTAATGCAATAACTGTAGACGAAGTAAATATATTAGTGAAACAAATAATTCTAGAAAGGTAACTGCGTCAAATATATTTGCTATATCCATTTTAATGCATCTGCAGAAATCAATCTGTAGTGAAGTTAATTACATGATATAGGAAAAACAACAACAGAAACAAAGGCGATACCTTGACGAATATAATGCATAGGCTATAGCTAAATTGTAGTTAAGTGGAGCAAAATTTGAATTGCTTTGGCGGATTTAGCTTATCGCAGAAAATTATCGAAATTACTGAGATGGAAAGTAAATAATAATGTTTTGTGGTACAATTGCTTTAGACATCTAAAAACCCGATTCTACTGAATAGTGTGATAATCTTAATAACAAATCTAGTCATAGTGGAAGTGAAAAATATACAAAGTATTGCAAATAAAGAATAGAGCGATTTAAAGTCCTTGCTGGTGACCCATTTATGCGAAGAAATGAGAAGAGTGTTGACCAAATAGAGATCAAATATTTAAATGCGTCTATAATGGTTTCTCTAGCGTATGATTATATAGCTTGGTCAAGCTTGCGATTGAATTTTTAATATCGAACATAGCTATTTTAGAATTTGCAGTTGACTCTCTGTATCCTAAATTATTAATAATGTAATCAGCCCAATCATCAGCTCTGTGTGTCAGAGGTATAAGAAAAGTGTTATCGGATATATTCACTTCATGAGGCATGTTATCAGAAATAAACGTATCTAATCCGGCAGCCTGTGCTTCAACAATGGCTAAGCCCAAGCCCTCAAATTTTGAAGGAAAAACAAATGCATCCATCGCGCCTGTCATCAAAGTAGGGATGTCATCTCTAAGGCCAGCGAAAATCACACTTTCGCTTAAATTCAAATGAATAACCTTGGAGACAATTTTTTGTCTTAATTCACCATCACCAACTAAGAGCAACATTGCTGTAGGCATCTTTTGTTTTATTTTTGAAAATATATCTATTAAAAATTCATGGTTTTTTTGATCTTCAAATCTACCGACGTGCCCAAATACAATTGAGCCATCTTTAACACCTAGTGAATCTCGGACTGTTGATCGGGATACTGGACGACGAAAGGGCTTCAAATCTATACCGCAAAACGACACTTTCCAGCGGCCATCCGTTTTCCAATCCTCTCCAAAAAGTGCAGCAGCCGCCTTTTCACTAGCGGCTAACCCAGAGGTCGATGTGAGCTTAATAAGCTGTGTAAAAGTTTTCAGATAAATGAGACGCAACCCTCTGGATAGCACCAATTCTTCAGAGCTGTCATTATGACTATGAGACACGCGAATCTTAATTCCTGCAAATTTAGCCAGTAAAAGGACGAAACCACTAAAGTGGTGTACGTGACTATGCACGGCGTCATAAGGTCCATGATCCTTTATAATTTTAAAGAAATTTATAACATATGACAGTGGATTGGTAGGCCATTTGCAGACATAGCGTCCCGCCCCTAATGCTTGCATCTCATCATCATAAGCCGCAGCTTCCGGCTTATGAATCATAAAATCGAATGCCAACTCATTCCGATCAACATTACGTAAGACGTTCATTAGCCACGTTTCCACACCGCCTCTGTTCATACTTCCCACCACATGCAACACACGTATGGGACGTCTATTTTGATCAGATGTTATTGTTGTCATTTTGTCCTCCTTGATCTAAAGGTAAGCAAGAGAATCAGGCCACCGCCCATCAATTGAAAAATGTTGGCAGCCAGGGTGGCCCAGGCGGCACCCACCAGCCCATATTCCGGCACCAGCCACTGGCTCAGCAGCCACAACAAACCAGCCATCAGGGCGAACAGCGGTACCTGCTCACGGAAACGGCGGGCAGCCGTCATGCCAAAACCCATAAAGGCTGCCAGATAGCTGACTGCTGCTGCCACCATGAGCCATATAAACAATGGCAAGTCCTGTGCGTATACAGCCCCGTACAGTAAACGAAGGATCGATTGGCCGAACAAAGCAGCCCCCACAATACCCGCTAGACCGATCAATAGCCCACCCAGCAACATACGCTGAAGCAATTGCCAAAAAGCTGAAATTTCATCATCGGCTGCGTGTCGGGCCAACCTAGGGCTGGCCGCCTGTCCCACAGCACTGACCACTACTCCCAGCGCCACCATTAGATAAGCCAGTGCTGAGAAAACGCCTAGCGCACTGGTACCTAAGGTGGATTCAATTTCGTAGCGTGGAATATTGGCACTCAATGAAAGCAATCCCATAACTACACCTAGTGGCAATGCAACCTTGAACAGCCGCCACATCACCGAGGTCCCTCCCATCTGTAAATCCTGCGCTGTACTTAGGCGGCGCGCATTGGGTAGATCGTAGGCGAGCAGCAACAGCAGCCAGCCAATCGCCAGCGCTGCCGCTGCGCCGGGCAACCCTCCCCAAAGAAAGCCCAGCAACAAAGTCAGCAGCGAGAGCGGTCCCTTAATTAGGGTAGATCGGGCAATGATGTCCATACGCTCTCGGGCCTGCATCCGCCCGTACAGCACGTCACTGATAGATTCGAAGGCTTTTGATATCCCTATAAGGCCAATAACAAGGCGGACCTCGGCCGCGTAATCCTTGATAAGGACAGCCAGAACAAATAGAGCCAACACGGTAGTAATCAGCCTTAAAATCAAGTAATCGCCAAAATGAAACTCCTGGGCTGCATCGGTCGCTTGAACGCCCCGGAGTTGCAAATTCAAAGCCATATAAATAGGGGCACTCACCGCAAGAGCCAAAGAATACTGCCCGACGATGTCCGGAGAAGCCAGTCGTGCCAGTAACACCAGCATTCCCCACTGACACGCAGCATAGACTATGTTGCCCGCCAGGGTCCATGAAATATTGCGGCCAAGGCTTAGGCCCACAGCGGCATTCATGGACTGTTCAATTCTGGCAATTTGGTTGTGGAGTGCAGCTTTGCTTGCGTTAGACCATTTGCGAAAATCATGCCCAGCATGGTCACACCCACCCCCCGGCGCAGCTTTCATTCTTTTCTGGTGCCATCAAACTTAAGTCTGCCAAAAACACGCCCCCCATCATAATAGGTAGAGGTCGTAAGGGTGGCTCACTCTACGCATGTGTCCCGGCCTACGGAACTTGACCGAGAGGGTACATCTCACAACTTGTTGTTGCGCGTCGTGCAGTTGTGGCCGATGCGCCTCGTCAGTTCACAACAGCCACTGAGCCAAATCGCTCCCCACGCACCCCTTCCCATGCGAACGCTGATTGCATCGCCTCGGCCACCGTGAGCCGCGCGGACCAGCCCAGGTAATCTCGTGCCCGCGTGGTGTCGGCGTGGGCACCCGCGCTGTCGCCGGGGCGGCGCGGCCCTTCGCGCACCGTGACCGGCGTGGGCGAGGCCTCCCCAAAGGCGGTAACCAGCTCGCGCACTGTGACCCCGTTGCCACTGCCAACGTTGATGGGCAGGAACGACACCTCGCCGTGCCCGTCCCGCGCCGCCGCCTCGAAGGCCCCCTCAAAGTTTTCCAGCGCCGCCACATGGGCCTGCGCCAGGTCCCAGATGTGTATGTAGTCGCGCAGGCCGCTGCCGTCGCGGGTGGCGTAGTCGGTGCCGGTGATCGTAAAGCCGTCCGCGCGGCCCTGGGCGGCGGCCATCAGCCGCCCCAGGATGTGGGTGGGGTCCGCGACGTACGGCCCGCTGCGCAGCTGTGGATCTGCCCCCACCGGGTTGAAGTAGCGCAGGGCGATGGCCCGCATGGGCGAGGCGGTGGCCTGCGAGGCGGCGCACAGGTCTTCGAGCATCTCCTCGGTCATGCGCTTGCTGCGGGCGTAGGGACTCAGGGGCTTCAGGGGGCTCTGCTCGTCCACCCGCAGGTCAGCGGGGCTGTCGTACACGGCGGCGCTGGAACTGAAGATCACCCGCGTCTGCCCCAGGTCAAGCAAGGTCTCGAACAGCGTCAGGCTGCCCACTACATTCTCGCGGTAGTACAGCGCGGGCAGGGCCACCGACTCGGTCACCACGATCCGCGCCGCGAAGTGCAGCGTGGCGGCAATGTCAGAATGCTCGGCAAAGATGCGCCGGACCAGGGCGGCGTCGGCAATGTCACCGTGATAGAAGACGCGCCCCCGCGTGAACGCCTCCGGGCCGCTGACCAGCGAGTCCAGCACAATGGGGGTGTGACCCGCGTCCTCCAGGGCCGAACACGTCGTGCTGCCGATAAACCCCGCCCCGCCTGTCACTAGGACCTTCATGTCCCGCAGTATAGGCACCAGGCCCACCGCGCTACGCCGTCCCGCCGCCGCTCTCGGCCTGGGCCTCGCCGCTGGCCCGCGCCGCCAGCCGCCCCACCGTCAGCCCCTGCACGATGATGCTAAAGACCACCACCACGTAGGTCATCACCAGAAACAGATCGCGCTCCGGTCCCGCCGGCACCGTGAAGGCCAGCGCCACGCTGATGGCCCCGCGCAGCCCGCCCCAGACCATCAGGCGGCGGGTGTACGGGCTGAAGTCGCGCCGCCGCCCCAGCACCAGCACCGGCAGTTGCACGCTGATGGTCCGGACCAGCAGCACCAGCGGAATGGCAATCAGCCCCAGCAGCAGCGACTGGCCGCTGAAGCGCACGACCACCACCTCCAGCGCCAGCAGCGCGAACAGGAAGATGTTCAGCAGTTCGTCGGCCAGGTGCCAGAAGCCCTCGTAGCGCTCGCGCGAGGACAGTCCCTCGGGGCGGCGGTCGGCCAGCGAGCCGACCAGCAGCCCGGCGGCCACGGCGGCCAGCGGCGCCGAGACGTGCAGGTTCGCGGCCACGGCGGTGCAGGCCAGCACCACGCCCAGCGTGACCAGCACCTCCACCACGAAGTCGCTGACCGAGCGCAGGGCCAGCCAGCCCACCCAGCCCAGCGTGAGGCCCAGCGCCAGCCCGCCCAGCGCCTCCTGCGCGAAGAACAGCGCCACGCCGCCCGCGCTCATGGCCGGGCCGTGGGCCTCACCGCCGCCCCCCGCCGCCGCAATGCCCGCCAGCACCGCGAAGGCCACCACGCCCACGCCGTCGTTGAACAGCGACTCGCCGGCCACCAGCGTTTCTATTCGTTTGGGCACGCCCGCCTGCTTGAGCATGCCCAGCACCGCCACCGGGTCGGTGGGGCTGATCAGCGCCCCGAACAGCAGGCAGTAGATGAACGAGACCTGCAGCCCGAAGGCCCCCAGCAGGACGAACGTGGCCCCACCCACCAGCGCGATCGAGATGGCGGTGGACAGCAGCGCAAACGTCAGCACCGGCCCGCGCAGCCCCCACAGCGCGTGCGAGTTGACCCCCAGCGCCCCGGCGAACAGCAGGAACGACAGCACGCCCTCGAACACGAAGTCGTTGAACTCGATGCCGCGCACCAGCGTCACGGCCTCGCGCGCAAACGGCACGTCCAGGCTGACCAGCGCGAAGATGATCAGGCTGACCCCCAGCCCGCCCACCGTAACGCCAATGGAGGCGGGCAGTTTCCAGTAGCGGGCGTTGACAAAGGCCAGCGCGGCAGTCACGCACACCAGCAGGGCGGCCAGATCGAGGATTTGCATGGGGGCTCCTGTGGGGCGCGGGGCTCAGAGGCGAGGGACGGGGGGAGGTGGCCGGCCTTTTATCCGCCGCGCAGAACGAAGGCGGCGTAGTACAGCCCCAGGGCCACCGTGACTGTCACCAGCGCCACCGGGGTGCCGTACTTCATGAACTGCAAGAAGCCCATCGGGTGGCCCTCACGCGCGGCGATGTCCGAGACCACGATGTTGGCTGACGCGCCGATCAAGGTCAGGTTGCCGCCCAGGCACGCGCCCAGCGACAGCGCCCACCACAGCGGGTCCATGGCCGGCCCCAGCGTGACCTGCAACTCGCGCAGCACGCTGGCCATGCTGATGGTGAAGGGAATGTTGTCCACGAAGCCGCTGATGATCGCGCTGGAAAAGCCCACCGCCAGGATGCCCGCGCCGATGTTGCCGTCGATGGCCCCGGTCAGGCCAGCCGCCACCGTCTGGAACACGCCGACGTGCTCCAGGCCGCCCACCACGATAAACAGGCCCATGAAAAACAGCAGTGTGGTCCACTCGACCTGCTCGAACAGTTCCACCGGACTCAGGTCCGCAATCAGCATCAGGAAGGTGGAGGTGGTCAGCGCCACCAGCCCGGCCTCCAGGCCCAGCGGGTGCCCGATCATGAACAGCAGCAGCGTGACCGCGAACACGCCCAGCGCCTGCTTCATCAGCCGGGGGTTGGTTTTGATGGGCGTGGTGTCGGTCAGGACGGCGCGCAGCCGCTCGGCAGAGCCGGCCCCGGCCAGGTCGCCGCGCATCTTCATCAGCAGGTGCATCAGCGCGATGCCCAGCACCGTGGCGACGGCGGCGTAGGGGGCCACGTTCACCAGAAAGTCTCCGAAGCCCTTGCCGGCCACCGACCCGATGATGATGTTGGGTGGGTCGCCCACCAGCGTGGCGGTGCCGCCGGTGTTGCTGGCCAGGATCACCGCCACCAGGTACGGCACCGGCCGCAGCCCCAGCCGGGCCACCACCGTGACCACCACCGGGGCCATGAACAGTACCGTGGTCACGTTGTCCAAAAAGGCGCTGAACACGGCAGTCAGGATCGAGAAGATCCACAGCACCCGGGCCGGCTCGCCGCGCGTGACCACCATGGCCCGGCGGGCCACCAGATCGAAAAAGCCGCTGCGGCTCAGCACGTTGACGATGTTCATCATGCCGAACAGCAAGAAGATGGTGTTGAAGTCGATGCTGGCCCACGCCAGGGTAGGCGTCAGGATGCCCAGCACCATCACCGCGCAGGCGCCCAGCATGGCGGCCACGGTGCGGTGCACGTACTTTTCCAGCAGGATCATGGCGTAGGTGGCCACGAACAGCACGATGGCCAGCGCCGTCATCGTGCTGGGCGACAGGGTCAGGCCCAGGCTGCTCAGCAGGTTCAGCGACTCGCCGGCCTCATGCACGGCGGCGAACCGGAGCGGGGGCAGCGGGGAGGGCAGGGCGGGGGGCGGGCCGGAAGGACAGGTCGTTCAAGAGCGGACTCCTTGGGAAGGGGTGGGAGAGGCGGGGCAGGGGGCCGGCGTTCACGAAGCAGCGTTCAAGAAAAGGGGAGAAGCCGCGGCAGCAGACTTCCCCCAGTTCGGCGTATGGTCGCCGGAACCCGTGCCTGTGGTCACAAAATTATCAGCGCTAGTGTATATCAGGCCCCGGCGTGCCGGGCCGGTCGTGCGTGGCGAGCCGGTCGAGCAGGTGCGCCGACGCCTCGTTCAGGCCCACGACCTGCACCGGCACGCCCTGCGCGCGGAACTTGAGAATCACCTTGTCCAGCGCGGCCACGGCCGAGCCGTCCCAGACGTGGGCCGCGCTCAGGTCAATGGTGACCTGTGGGCTGACGTGGCGGTAGTCGAACTGCTGGGCGAAGTCGTGGGTGCTAACGAAGAACAGCTGCCCCTCCACTCGGTAGGTGCGGCCCAGGGCCGCGTCGCTGTGCGTGACCCGCGACAGCTTGGAGACCTGCCGCGCGAAGAACAGGGCGCTCAGGACCACGCCCACCAGCACGCCCTTGGAGAGGTCATGCGTGATCACGGTGGTCAGCACGGTGGCCAGCATCACGATGGTCTCTCCCCTGGGGACCACGGTCAGCGTCCGCAGGCTGCCCCAGTCGAAGGTGCTCACGCTGACCACGATCATCACCGCCACCAGCGCGGCCATCGGAATCTGCACCAGCAGCGGCTGCAGCGCCAGGATCAGCACCAGCAGAAACGCCCCGGCCACGAAAGTGGACAGCCGCCCGCGCCCGCCGTTCCCGACGTTGATCATGCTCTGGCCGATCATGGCGCAGCCGGCCATGCCGCCAAAAAAGCCGGTGACGACGTTGGCCACGCCCTGCCCGCGCGATTCGGTGTTCTTGTTGCTGGTGGTGTCGGTGCGCTCGTCGACCAGCTGGGCAGTCAGCAGGCTCTCGATCAATCCCACCAGGCACAGCGTCAGCGCCACCGGAAAGATGATCTGCAGGGTTTCGAGCGTCAGCGGGACGTTGGGAAGCTGAAAGGGGGGCAGGGCGCCGGGCAGCGCCCCCATGTCGCCCACGGTCTTGACGTCCACCCGGCCGAAGATCGCCACCACGGTCAGCACCACGATGGCGACCAGGGCGCTGGGCACCGCCCTGAACACGCGCGGCAGCAGGTAGATGATGGCCAGGCCGGCGGCCACCATCGCGTACATCGCCCAGCCCGCGCCCACGAACTGCGGCAGCTGCGCCGAGAAGATCAGGATGGCCAGCGCGTTCACGAAGCCCACCATCACCGGGCGCGGAATGAACTTCAGGTAGCGGGCCAGCCGCGCCCAGCCGAACACGACCTGCAGCCCACCGGTCAGGATGGTGGCGGCAAACAGGTAGTCCAGCCCGTGGTCCCGCACCAGCCCCACCATCAGCAGCGCCATGGCACCGGTGGCCGCGCTGATCATGGCCGGGCGGCCCCCGATAAAGGCGATGACCATCGCGATGATGAAGGAAGCGTACAGCCCCACCTTGGGATCGACCCCGGCGATGATCGAGAAGGCGATGGCCTCCGGAATCAGCGCCAGCGCCACCACGATGCCGGCCAGAATGTCGCCGCGTGGGTTCTGGAACCACTCGTGCAGGTAGGCCTGAAAGTCGAAACGGGGCCTGGGCGGTTTGGATCTGGACGGTGTGGGAAGGGCAGTCAACGTGAACCTCGGCTGGGCGCGTGCCGGCACGGTGCGGGCACGGACGGTGGCGAAAAACTCTGCGGTTATCGTCAGGGGGCGTCAGCCATGGTCTGGGCTGTCGCGCGGGCCTGCGGCGTCCGCGAGTATGCCGGACGGCGGGGGTTCGCCGCAAGCTTGCAGGTCACGGTGGGGGAGGGGGCTGGGGCAGGCTGGCCCGCAACCTGCCTTCAGGGGCGTGCGCCGCCA
The DNA here is from genome assembly GCF_014647055.1 of Deinococcus aerolatus. Lineage (NCBI taxonomy): Bacteria > Thermotogati > Deinococcota > Deinococci > Deinococcales > Deinococcaceae > Deinococcus > Deinococcus aerolatus. Next base: position 33,579 of record NZ_BMOL01000004.1, read on the forward strand.
ACGTCAGAAAACCGCGCCCCACGCCCATCCGCTGGGGGCGGGGCGTGGGGCGCGGCGAATGATTCTGGGCCTACGCGGCAGGCTGCTCGGACGGCTGGCCCTCGGACTCGGCGGCGCGGCGGCCCCGTCCGGGACGCTCGGCGGGGGCCGGTTCCTCGTGCCCGGGGGTCTGGGCGGGGGCCGCCGGGGCCGCCCCGATGCGGGCCAGGGTGTCGGCGAAGGCCTTCAGCGCGCCGCCGCCTTCCAGTTCAGCCACGGCGCGGGCGTTCAGGGCGCCCAGTTCCTCGCGGGTCACGGCGTACTCCGGGGCGTCGTGACCCTTGAGGCCCTGCAGCACGCGGTAAGCGGTGGCGGCCTCGATCCTGGCCCCCTTGCCGGTGGTCACGCCCGCGTCGCTCAGCATCTCCGCGCCGATCAGGGTGATGTGCGCGGGGCTGATCAGGGTCACGCGGTCGCCGCGCTCCTCCATGTGGGCGGCGAGTTGCAACAGCCCCCGCAGGTCCAGCATCTGGTGGAAGAGGTCGAGATGGGCCAGCATCGCACCTGCTTTCTTGAGGGTATCCATACCGCCATTATTCTGTTTTGGACGTAAATGTCAAGGGGTATTTCTGGGATTCTGCCCATACCGAGGCGGCACTGCCGGGCCACACGGCAAAAAAGGGGAGAGGCGTCCCGGTCCCTCCCCCTGGCTTTTCCGGCTCAGGGTTGGCTCTGGCTGCGGCCGATCAGCGTGAGTTTGACCGTAAGGGGCTTGTCGCCGCGCAGCACGCTCAGGGTGATGGTGTCGCCGGGCTTGTAGGAGCGCACGGCGTACTGGAACTGATCGAAGTTGATGATGCGCTTGCCGTTCACCGCGGTCACGATGTCGCCGGAGACGCGCTGGTTCTGATCGTTGAATTCCAGCGGCTTGAGGCCCGCGCGGTCCGCCGGGCTGCCGCGCACGACGCTGGTAAAGAACGCGCCGGGCGTGTCGCCCAGCTTGAGCAATTCGCTCACCTGCTTGAAGTCGCTGGAGTCGATGGTCAGCAGCGCCGAGAAGGTGCCGTTCAGGCCGATGCCGATGATCGGCGCGTCGAGTTTCTTGCCGGCCCGCAGCTCCGCCACGCGGGCGTCACTGGCGGACACCGGCACCGCGAAGGAGGCCGGTCCCTTCGTCCGGCTGAGGCTGATGTAGCTCACGATGCCGGTCAGCTCGCCGCGCGTGTTCAGCACCGGGCCGCCGCTGTCGCCGGGGACCAGCGGGGCGCTCATCTGCAGCGTGCCGGGGGGAAAACTGGCCCCGCCGGGTCCGGCGTCGGCCTCCAGGCCGGTCAGGCGGCCCGACTTGGGCTGCAGGAACCCGCCGCCGCCGTTGCCCACGGCCAGCAGCGCCTCGCCCACGCCGGGGCGGGCACTGGCCAGCGGCAGGAACGGCGTGCCGCGCGGCACCGCCACCCGCAGCAGGGCCAGATCGTACTGGTCGTCGTAGCCCACGATCTCCACCGCATACCGCTTCCGGTCCACCGTCTGGGCACTCAGTTTGCGGCCACCCTCCACCACGTGGTAGGCGGTCAGCGCCAGCCCGTCTGCCGAGATCAGCACGCCGGAGCCGATGCCGTTGGGGTCGTCGCAGTCTCCCGGCCGGTTCAGGTCACACTGCTCGATGCGCAGCGTGGCGGGCCGGACCTTGCCGAACAGGGTTTTCAGGGCCTCCCGGTCGGCGTCGGTCAGCGGCGCGGGCGCGTTGGCCGTGGGAAGCGCGGTGGTGGACTGGGCCGCTGGTTTCTGGGCCAGCGGGGCGCCGAGGTCCTGGCCCTGCGCCTGCGGGCCGGACACGCCCAGCCCGCCCAGCAGCAGGCCGGTCAGCAGCAGGGCGCGAAATTTGGAGTCCCGGCCCCGGACATCCCGGCGCGGGAGACGGTCAGTCTCGGCGTTCATGGTTTATTGTGCCCGCGCCGGGGCCAGGGGGTCTGTGGCTGCCCTTTCCATCTGGTCTCATGCGCCTCCAACATCGTCTGATGGACTGCGATTGGGGGGGCCGCGAAGGGCGGCCTGACCGGCCCGCACTCAGGACGGCCCGCGGCCCGCTTCCTCGCCTGGCCCCGCGTCCGGCGCGAACACGCTGGGGGTGGAGGACAGGCCCAGCCGGCGCTCGATCACCGCGCCCAGCCGGGCCAGGATGCCGGGGCCGCTCCAGCCGGTTACGCAGGCAGCGGCCAGCAGCAGGGCCGGGGCCGGCTCGGGGCGCAGCGTCACGGTCAGCAGCGCCACCACCGTCAGCGCGGCGATGCCGGCGGCCACCGCCAGGGCCAGCACAGCGCGGGTGCGTGGCGGCTCGCTCTGGCCCAGCAGCCGCGCCAGCTGCGTGATGCCGCCGGCCACGAACGCCGCCCCCAGCAGGGGGGCCAGAACCAGCAGGGCGGAAACGGGGGAGACGTCGGACATGCGGACCTCCGGTGCGGCATGTGGGGACGAAAAGGAACACCCTGTTCTGTTCAGAGCGTATTCAGGATTGAAGTGTATTATGTCTATAGACATAATACAAGTGATGTAGATTCCGGTGCTGTTCTCGCCGCCCGCTAGACTCGGGCCATGTCAGGCGAACCTTCCTCACCGGAACTGGCGGCGTGGCTGGGGGCGCGGCGCACGGCGCTGGGGCTGCAGCAGGGGCAGGTCAGCGCCCGCACCCTGCAGCAGGGCGGCCCGGCCGGGCGCGTCACGCAGCCGTACCTGAGCCGCCTGGAGCGCGGCGTCCGGCCGCTCTCGGCCCTGACCCCGGCCCGCCAGGACGCCCTGCGCCGCGCCCTGGAGATTCCGGCGGGCGAGTGGGTGGCCCGCACCGGGCTGCCGCTGCTGCAGGGCGCTCCCAGCGACGACGCCCTGCAGGTGCTGGAACTGATGCGCGTGCCGGTGCGCGCCCTGGCCAGCGCGGGCCTGCCGGTCACCGAGGACACTGCTGGCATCATCGATCACGAACTGGTGCCGGCGCGGGACCACCGCCCCGGCATGCTGGTGCTGGAGGTGGGCGGCGACTCCATGACCACCGCAGCCGGGGGCGGCATCCGGCCCGGCGACCGCATCTACGTCGATCCCGGTGACCTGGACCTGCGCGAGGGTCTGGTCTACGTGCTGCATGTGTCTGGCCTGGGGCTGACTGTCAAGCGCCTGCGCCGGTACGGGGCAGGCACCCGCGCGGCGCTGTGGTTGACCAGCGACAACCCGGACCACCCGCCAGTCAAGCCCGAGGACGTCACGGTGGTGGGCCGCGTGTATTTTCACCAGCCGCGCGGCGTGCGGCTCTAGGCCCCGGACGCTACAGTTTTCCCTGTGTCCGCCGCGCCTCCCACCACCGTCTTCGTCTACGGCACCCTGATGCCCGGCGAACGCAATGCCCACGTGGCCGCGCAGGGCGGCGCGTTTCGCGCCCAGCCTGCGCGCCTGCCCGGCCACCGGCTGCTGCACCTGTGGCCCGAGGCGTACCCCGCGGTGGTTCCGGCGGGGGCCGACGCGGCACAGGCCGTGCGCGGGTACGCCCTGACCTACGCGCCCGCCGACTGTCCGGTGGCCCTGCCATTTCTGGATGAACTCGAGGGCGTGGACGAGATCCCGCCGCTGTACACCCGGCAACAGGTCACGCTGACGCTGGAGGGCGGCGAAACCCTGGCCGCCTGGGTCTACCTGTACGCACTGGAGGGCCGCCTCACGCGCCCCGGCGTGAGTGCTGTCGCGGGCGGCGACTGGACCACGGTGGCGGACCGCCGCCGCACATCGCAGAGTGACCGCTGAACGGAGGGCGTTCAGCACACAGCATTCAAGACAAAACAAAACCGCCGCCCCATGGACTTGGGCGGCGGTTCCTGCAAACGCTGGGACTTAGCGGACGATGCGCTGGCCGCGGCGGATCTTGAGCTGATCGGTCAGGGCGATGTACTCGTCGTAGTTGGTGCGCTCCAGGTACTTCAGCAGACGGCGGCGCTGGCCGTTCATCAGCTGCAGGCCGCGCTGGCCGTGCTTGTCCTTCTTGTTCTCGGCCAGGTGGGCGCCCAGGTTGTTGATGCGGGCGGACAGCAGGGCCACCTGAACGGCGGTGCTGCCGGTGTCCTTGTCGCTCTTGGCGTGGGCCTGGATGGTTGCTTTCTTGTCGATCATGGATGTTGCCTCTCTTGTTTGAAGTCCCGCGCGCAGCAGCCCTGGCAAAATCCATCCCGCAGACGCGGGGGCTGGGCCAGACCGCTCGCGGCGGCAAAGAGGAAGATACCACAGGCGCCCCTGATGTGGGTTGACATCGGGTGGGGCCGCCCCTAATATTGCGTTGCCTCGCTTTACCGTGTGCTCGGGTGGCGGAATTGGTAGACGCGCACGCTTGAGGTGCGTGTAGCTTAGCTGTGTGGGTTCAAGTCCCATCCCGAGCACCAACAGTTCAGGGTCAGCGCCGAATGCCTTTCACGGGGATTCGGCGCTGGCTTTTGTGCGCTCAGGCGGTGGCGCTGCCCACCGGCAGCCACAGGTGATGCTCGGCCAGGGCGCGGCCTGCCCCGTCGCGGACGGCGTCGGGCTGCGTGCCCCAGACCCGGAAGCCGTGGCGTTCGTACAGGCGGTGGGCGGCGGCCTGCGTCTCGGTGACCGTCAGGTGGACGGAGGTCAGGCCGTCCCAGCCGCGCGCGTGGGCCAGGGCCGCCCGCACCAGCGCGTCGCCGCAGCCCTGGCTGCGTGCCCCTGGGGCCACGGACACGCCGAAGATGCTGGCCCGGTGCCGCAATCTGGGCATTGCTTCGCGGACCAGCGTCAGCAGGCCCACCAGTTCCCCGCCCACGAACGCACCGTAGGTCACCGACGTGTCCCGGGGCGTGAGCCGCTCGGCAACCGACTCCATCGTCCTGCCCTCAAACTCGGCGGCGGTGGTGAGGAAGGCGTCCGGGTCGCTGAGCAGGGCGGCCAGCCGGACCTCGCGGTAGACGGCGGCGTCCCCGGCGGTCAGCAGCCGGACCAGCCGTTCAGCCGACAACGCCCGCCCCCAGGATCACGGCCTCGGCGGGGGTGGCCCGCTTTTCAGCCGCCGTCCGGTCCCGCCAGTTCAGGACGTGGCCGCCCACGCGCACGTCGCGGATCAACTTCAGATCCAGGTCACGGATCAACCAGCCGCTCCCGTTCCATTCACCCTCGGCCACCACGCCGTCCTCGGGCAGATCGCCATCGGCGGGGGCGTAGATGGCGGCGCGGCCCACGGCGTCCTCCAGGGCGTAGGACCACGGCGCATCGGCGATCAGCGGGGCGTGGAGGGCGTAGCACTGTCCTTCCAGGGCACGGGCCATGCTGCCCACCCGCACGCGGGTAAAGCCGGCGCGGCTGCCGGTAAAGGACGGCACCAGCAGCAGTTCGGCGCCGCCCTCGGCCACCCGGCGGGCCAGGCCGGGGAACTCGCTGTCGTAGCAGGTGGCCACCCCGAACCGCAACGTGTCGCCCCCGCGCAGCGTCAGCGCGAAGACCCGCACGCCCGCGCCGGGCGCGATGTCCCACTCCTCGGCCTCGAAGCGGGTCATCAGCAATTTGTCCTGCCACGCGTGCGTGCCGTCCGGTGCGAAGACGTGGGCGCGGTTGACGTACCCGCCTGCCCCGGCCACCGGAAAGCTGCCCGCCACGATGCACAGCGCGTGCTGCCGCGCCAGCCGGGCATGCAGCGCCAGAAATTCGGGCAGCAACGCTTGCAGCGCGGGCCGCATGCCCAGCACGTCGTGGTGCAGCCCCGGCGGCAGCAGCGCCACCAGTTCCAGCGCCGCGTACTCGGGAAAGACCAGCAGCTCCGCGCCGGCCCCCGCCGCCTCCGCCACCCAGGCGCTGACCTTGGCCTCGTAGGCCGCCCAGTCCGCCAGAAAATCCACGCCATACGCCGCCGCTGCCACCCGCACCACCGTCATGCCCGCAGTCTAGGGCAGGTCAGCGCCGCGCCCGGTGCATCTCCTCTCAATGCGCACTGGCCCATCAATGCGCTCTGGCCCGCCGCCCGGTCAATCCGGCGGTGGACTGCCCCAGGCTGTCGGCTGCCTGCCCGGTCCCCGTGCCCGCCGCGATGGTCCCGGGAGAGAAGACGCACCACAGGGTCACGTCGGTGAAGGGACCGTCGGTGGTCATCAGTGTGGCGCTACCCTGGGCACACAATGGACCCCCTCCTGCCCGGTGCGTACCGCGAACAGCTGTGGACGGCCCTGATGCGGGCGCGGGCCTGCGCCTACCCGCTGCCGCCACACGGCCGCCACCCCAATTTCATCGGCGCCCGGCAGGCGGCCGCGCAGCTGCTCGCGCACCCGCAGGTCGCGGGGCTGGGCACGCTGATCGTCGGTCCCGAACGGGCGCTGTACCCGCTGCGGAAGCTGGCGCTGCAGGCGGGCATGACGCTGTACGTGCCGAACCAGAAGAAAGAGGCCCGCGCCGGGCAGCTGTGGTACTGGCGCCTGCGGGACCCGGCCGGCGCCCGCCTGAGCGCCATGCCGCGCGTGGGCGAGCCGGCCCTGTCGCTGCCCGGCCGCCTGACCCTGGAGGGCGCGCAGGCCGCCGTGCTGGCCAGCGTGGCGGTGGGCTGGGACGGCGCGCGGCTGGGCAAGGGCTTCGGCTGGGGAGCGCGCGGCCTGGGCCTGGGCCTGCCGGAATACACGCTGGCGCATCCGCTGATGCTGAGCCCCACGCTGCCCTGCCCCGCCGACTCCCGCGTGGTCCTGATCGGCACGCCGGACGCGGTGCTGGAAGTTTCCGGTTCCCCGTTCCCGGCCAGCTGAGCGCCCGGTGGGAACCCCCCGGCCCCAAACCGCGTACCCTGACCCATGACCAAGCCAAACACCCCCAACGTTCTTGTACCTGCCCTGATCACGGTGGCAGGCGTGGGCCTGGCCGCCGGGGCCGCCTACCTGGCCCGCCAGCGCAAGGGCGAGGTCAAGGACTTCGTGGTCTCGCGCGTGCTGGAAGCCCCCGCCGGGCGCAGCAGCTACACCGATCTGGGCCAGGGCCTGGAACGCGGCGGCACCGCCCTGGCCGGACGCGCCGCGCGGGCCGCCGACACCCCGGCCAACCGCGAGGTGCTGGCCCACATCATCGGCATCGAGCGCTGGGGCCAGGACCGGCTGCGGGCGGCGCTGGGCCGCGCGACCTACCAGTCCGACACCTACCACGCCTACCGCCCCGCGCCGGACGCCAGCCTGACGGACCTGCGGGACCTGCTGTCTCAGACCCGTTCCGGCACCGTCGATCTGGCCCGGCAGCTGCACGCCAACCCGCCGGAGGACGGCGATACCGTGAACCACAACGGCCTGGGGCCGCTGACCGCCAAGGCGTGGCTGCGCTACCTGACCCAGCACGCGGACCTGGAAAGCCGCCGGCTGCGCGGCGCGAAGGAGGAGGCCAGAGAGGGACAGGAGGTCATGCCCGAAGCGGCGCCGTCCTGACCTGTGGGGGCCGCCTCTGGTTTTCAGGTCCGCGCAGAAAACTGTAAGACCCCCGCCGCTAGGCTGAGCCCCAGATGAGTGTTCTGAACAGCGTTTTGGCTGCGATTGTCAAGGACCGGGCCAGCGACATCCACCTGCGGGTGGGCAGCGCGCCGGCAGGGCGTGTGGGGGGTCTGATCAAGCGCTACGGCGAGAGCCGCCTGTCGCCCGATCACGTCGCGGACTTCGCCCGCGAGATGATGACGCCCGCCATGTGGGACCACTTCCAGACAACCCGCGAGGCGGATTTTGCCTACGGCGTCGCCGGGGTGGCGCGCTTCCGGGTCAACGCCTACTTCCAGCGCGGCACGGTGGGCCTGATCATGCGCGTGATCGAGGACAAGCCCATTCCCACCTTCGAGCAGCTGGGCCTGCCGCAGGACACCTTCACGGCGCTCACCGAGCATGAGCGCGGTCTGGTGCTGGTCACCGGCCCCACCGGTAGCGGCAAGACCACCACGCTGGCCAGCATGATTGACCACATCAACGCCACCCAGCCGGTCAACATCGTGACCCTGGAAGACCCGGTCGAGGTGCTGCACCGCGACCGCATGGCTATGATCAGCCAGCGCGAACTGGGCCTCGACACCCTGAGCTTCACGGCGGGCCTGCGCGCCAGCATGCGCCAGGACCCCGACATCATCCTGATCGGCGAGATGCGCGACAAGGAAACGGTCGAGGCGGCCCTGAGCGCCGCGCAGACCGGACACCTGGTCTTTTCCACGCTGCACACCCAGGACGCGGTGCGGACCGTCAACCGCATCATTGATTTCTTCGCCCCGCACGAGCGCCTGCAGGTGCGCCGCAGCCTGTCGGAGTCCATGGTGGGCATCGTCAGCCAGCGCCTGCTGCCGCGCGTGGACGGGGGCCGGGTGCTGGGGCTGGAGATTCTGCTGGGCACGCCCACCATCCGCGAGTGCATCAAGGACCCCGAGCGCACCGAGGAGATCAAGCAGGCGCTGATCGAGGGCAGCGCGCACGGCATGCACACCTTCGATCAGCACCTGGCCGCGCTGGTCCAGGACGGTCAGATCAGCGCCGAGGACGCCATGGCCACCGCCACCAGCCCGCACGAGCTCAAGCTGTTCATGATGCGCCACCAGTTCGCGTCCTGAGCGGCGCTGACCCGGAAGGGGACCCGGCAGCCTAGACTCTGCCCCATGGTCATCAAGTACGGCGGCAACGCCATGAAAAGCCTGGAACTGCGCCGCGCCGTGGCGGCCGAGATCGCCGCGCTGCGCGGGGAGCACCTGCCGGTGGTGGTTCACGGCGGCGGGCCCTTCATCGAGCGCGAACTGACGGCGCGTGGACTGCTCAGCACCTTCAAAGGTGGACTGCGCGTCACGCCGCCGGAACTGATGGACGTCGTGGAGATGGCGCTGTGCGCGCTGAACAAGCGCCTCAGTCAGGACGTGGGGGGGGCGGTGGGGCTGATGGGCCGCGACAGCGATCTGCTGCGCGCCGAGACGTTCGATCCCGCGCTGGGGCGGGTGGGCCGCGTGACCGGGGTGAACGCCGACCTGCTGCGGACCCTGCTGGGCGCGGGCCTGACCCCGGTCCTGGGCTGCGTTGCCGTGGGGCCGGACGGCGAGGCGCTGAACGTCAACGCCGACACCGCCGCCGGCGCGGTGGCCGGGGCACTGGGGGTGGGCATCGTGTTCCTGACGGACGTGGACGGGGTGTACCGCGACTACCCCGATCCGGACAGCCGCGCCGCCCACCTGAGCCGCGCCGAGGCCGAGGTCGGCATCGCCCAGGGCTGGATTGCCGGGGGCATGATTCCCAAGGTCCGCGCGGCGCTGGACGCCCTGCAACGCGGCGCGCCGTTTGCCACGGTGGCCAGCGGCATGACGGCGGGCGTGCTGGCGGCAGCCGCGCGCGGCGAGGCCGGGACGCGCCTCACGCCGTGAGCCTCCGGGTGTGCGGCCAGGGGGACCGTTTGTAAAAAATCTCTCGTTCCCGGCCGCAGGGCTTAGACTGCGGGAGCCACACTCCGGGCAGAGGGGGCGAGTGGGACCGTGCCGGAACTCGAGATTCAGCTGCTGGGCGGCTTTCACCTGGTCCACCGCGGGCAGCCCCTGACCACCCTGAGCGCCCCACGTCAGCAGGCGCTGCTGGCGTGGCTGCTGCTGCATCCAGACGGTCCCCAGCCGCGCCGGCAGATCGCTGGGGCCCTGTGGCCTGACTCGGGCGAGGCGCAGGCGCTGACCAACCTGCGCCGCGAACTGCACCACCTGCGGCGTGGCCTGCCCGGCGCCGGGCGGTACCTGGACATCACGGGGCAGACCCTGCGCTGGCGCCACGACGCGCCCTGCGCCCTGGACGTCCGGGACTTCCAGCAGGCCCTGGAGGCCGGCCCGGCTGGTCTGGAACGGGCTGCGGCGCTGTACCGGGGCGAGCTGCTGTACGCGGCGGAAGACGGGTGGCTGGAGGGTCACCGCCAGGCGCTGCACGGACAGGCCGTGGCGGTGCTGGAGCAGCTGGCCGCGCAGCTGGAGCACGCCGGCGAGGGCACGCGGGCGCTGCAGGTGCTGGAGCGGCTTCTGACCCTGGAGCCGCTGCGCGAGACGGCCTACGCGCAGCTGATGCGGCTGCAGCTGGCCGGGGGCAACGCGGCGGCGGCGCGGCAGACCTATGGCCGCTGCGCGGCGCTGCTGCAGGCCGAGCTGGGCGTGCGCCCCGGCCCGGTGGTGGAGGCGGAGTACGCGGCCTTGCAGGGCGGCGCGGCGGGTCCGCCCCCACCACCTGCCGGCGAACGGCCGCTGATTGGCCGCCGCGCGGAATGGCAGCAGCTTCTGCGGGTGTGGCGCGGGGCTGCGGCCGGCACCTCGCAGGTCCTGCTGATCGCCGGCGAGGCGGGCATCGGCAAGACGCGGCTGGCCGACGCCCTGCTGGCGCTGGCGGCCTCACAGGGGGCGGTGGCGGCCCGCACCCGCTGCTACGCCGCCGAGGGCCGGCTGGCCTACGCGCCCATCGGCGAGTGGCTGCGCAGTCCGGCGCTGCAGGCGGGCCTGACCCAGCTGGGTGAGCCGTGGCGGGGCGAACTGGCGCGGCTGCTGCCTGAACTGGCGCCGCCACAGGCCGTGCCGGTGCCCGAGTTGCCCAGCCAGGGCTGGCAGCGCCAGCGGCTGTTCGAGGCGCTGGCCCGCGCCTTTCTGGTGGGCGGCAGGCCGACGCTGCTGCTGCTCGACGACCTGCAGTGGTGCGACCGCGACACGCTGGAGTGGCTGCACTACCTGCTGCGCTTTGCCCCCGCCGCGCCGCTGCTGCTGCTGTGCACCCTGCGCCGCGAGGACCTGGCCGTCCGCCCGGCGGTGCAGGCCTTCTTGCGGGACCACCAGCAGCGCGGACTGCTGGAGCGCACCGAACTCGGGCCGCTGGGGGCCGCCGAGACGGCGGCGCTTGCCGTGTCGGTCTCGGCGGAGGCGCTGTCCCCACAGGCGCAGGCGCAGCTGTTCGAGGCCACCGAGGGCCAGCCGCTGTTTGTGGTCGAGGCGGTGCGGGCCGGCCTGACCGTCAACGCCGGGGACGGCTCACTGGTTTTCCCGCCGTCTGCGCGGGTGCAGGCCATCATCGCCGCGCGGCTTGGGCAGCTGTCCGGCCCCGCGCGCGATGTCGCGCAGCTGGCCGCCACCATCGGGCGGGCCTTTGCCTTCGACGTGCTGCGCGAGGCCAGCGATCTGGAAGAGGGCGCGCTGGTGGCGGCGCTGGACGAGTTGTGGCAGCGTGCGGTGGTGCGCGAACAGCCCGGTTCCGGCGGCACCTACGACTTCACGCACGACCGGCTGCGCGAGGGCGCCGCCCAGGGGCTCAGCCCGGCCCGCCGGCGGCTGCTGCACCGGCGGGTGGCCCAGGCGCTGGAACTGCGGCACGCGCCGGACCTGGGCGGCGTGGCGGCCCAGCTGGCCGCCCACCACGAACAGGCCGGGCAGCCGGAGCAGGCGGTCACGTTTGCCCTGCGGGCAGCGCAGCGGGCCAACGCGGTCTCGGCCAGCCAGCAGGCCATCGTCCTGGCCGGGCGGGCGCTGCAGCAGCTCCGGCAGCTTCCGCCCGGCGCGGGCCGGGACCGGCACGAACTCGGCGCCCACACCAGCCTGGCCGCGGCCTTTACCGCCCTGAAAGGCTTCGCCTCTCCTGAGCTGGAAGGCGCCCTGAACCACGCCCTGGGGCTGGCGGAGAAACTGGGCGACGAGGGGGCGGTTATCGCCAGCCTGTGGGGCCTGTATGCGCTGCACCTCGTCCGGGGCAACGTGGCCCTGTCGCGCCGGCTGGCCGAGCGGGCGCTGGCCCTGGCCGGGAACCACGGCGGGCGGCTGACCGACTGCCATCAGGCGCTGGGCGGCGTGGACCAGATCGAGGGCCGGCTGGTCAGCGCCGCCCAGCACTTCGGCATTGCCAACCGGCTGTACCACCAGAACGGCCAGCGCCGGGTCCTGTTCGGGGCGGACGTGGGGGCCTTCAGCCTGTCCTGGGGGGCGCACGGCCTGTGGCTTCAGGGCGACGTCGGGCAGGCGCGGGAACATGTGGCGCGGGCCGCCGCCATTGCCGCGGAGCTGGACCATCCCTTCACGGTGATGCAGACCGTGGCCTACCGCGCCATCTCGCAGCAGCTGGAGCGCGATCTGGACGCCGCCTGGGCCAGTGCCGAGGCGGCGGTGGCCGGCTGCCAGCACCACAACATCGCGTACTACCACGAGTGGGGCATGATCGTGGGCGGCTGGGTCCTGGCGCAGCGCGGCGAGGGGCAGGCCGGTCTGGCCCGCATCCAGCGGGGCCTGGAGGCGCTGCGTCAGCAGGACGCGGCGCTGCGCCGGCCGTACTACCTGGCGCTGCTGGCCGAGACGCAGCTGCACCTCGGGCAACCGGAAGCGGCGCGGGCCACGCTGGACAGCGCCCAGGCCATGGTGGGCCAGAACGGAGAGGTGTGGTACCTGCCTGAACTGTACCGGCTGCGTGGCCTGACCCGCCCGCCAGAGGCCGAGGTCTGGTTCCGGCGCGCCCACGCGCTGGCCCAGAAGCAGGGCAGCCGCTCGCTGGAGCTGCGCGCAGTGACCAGCCTGGCAGGGCACCTGCACCTGCAGGGCCGGTCCCCGGAGGCCGCCGCGGTGCTGGACCCGGTTCAGGCCGCCTTCCCCGAACGGCTGGTGACGCCCGACCTGGGCGCGGCGCGGGCGCTGCTGCAGCGGCTGTCCTGACGGCCTGGGCCGCCTCTGAACGCTGAGGTCCAGCGCCCGAACGCCCGGGCGAACGGCGGGCGAACGGCGCGAAGTCTAACCTCGCTTCACGGAAACCCAGAAGAGCGGGAGTGACAGACCACACGAGACCGGCACGCTCTTCCGGCGGGGTTGCTTTCAGCTTCCGCCCCCTCCGTCCCAGGAGTTGATTGCCATGCCTGTTCCCCGCTTGACTGCGCTCACCCTGCTCTCGCTGACCGCCGGCGCCGCCCTGCTGTCTCTGGGCCTCGCCGCCACCGCACCGGTCAACGCCGACGCGCTGAAGTGGGGAGATGCACCTCCCTTCCTGCCGCCGGGCGCACAGCTCGCGGTGCTGGACGGCGACCCCAGCAAGGCCGTAAGGATCACGCTGCGCCTCAAGATGCCTGCCGGCTACCAGATTCTGGCGCACTGGCACCCCACCCAGGAGGACGTCACCGTGCTGTCCGGCAGCGTGTACGTGGGCATGGGTGACGTGCTGGCCAAGACCGGCGGCACCCTGCTGAAACCCGGCGGCTTCGTGGCCCTGGGCGCCAGGATGAACCATTACGCGTGGACCGACGAGGCCACGGAGTTGCAGATTCACATGGACGGCCCCTTCGAGATTACCTATGTCGACGCGGCTCTTGATCCGAGAGACAAGAAATAACGTCCCTGACCGCTGACTCCCCCTCGCTCCGAGGGGGGTGGCGGCATTCGACCAAAGGAAGTGTGTCATGACCACCATGCCCAGCAGTCCAGCTCTTTCCAATCTTCCAGTCCAGGACGCAGTGATCGCTCTGCGGGCCTCCCTGCGCGGCGAGGTCATTCAGCCCGAGGATGAACGCTACGACGATCTTCGGGCACTCTACAACGGCATGATCGACCGGCACCCGGCGCTGATCGTGCGCTGCACCGACGTGGCTGACGTGCAGGCGGCCCTGAAGTTTGCCGCCGAACACGCACTGAGACTCGCCATTCGTGGCGGCGGCCACAACGGCGGCGGCCTGGGCAGCGTCGACGGCGGCCTGGTCATCGACCTGGGGCCGATGCACGGCGTGCGGGTCGATCCTGCCGAGCGCACCGTGCGGGTGGAGGGCGGCGCGACCTGGGGGCAAGTGGACCACGCCACGCACCCCTTCGGGCTGGCCGTGCCGTCAGGCATCATCTCCACCACCGGGGTGGGCGGCCTGACGCTGGGCGGGGGGCTGGGCCACCTGACCCGCAAGTACGGCCTGACCATCGACAACCTGCTGGAAGCCGACGTGGTGCTGGCCGACGGGCAGCTCGTGACCGCCAGCGCGGAGCAGCATCCCGACCTGTTCTGGGCGCTGCGCGGGGGCGGCGGCAACTTCGGCGTGGTCACCTCGTTCCTGTTCCGGGGCCAGCCGGTGGACACCGTCGTCGGTGGGCCGACCCTGTGGACGCTGGAGCAGGCCCCCGAGGTGATGCGCTGGTACCGCGAATTCATCGTGAACGCCCCCGAGGACCTCAACGGCTTCTTCGCTTTCCTGACCGTGCCGCCCGCGCCGCCGTTCCCCGAGGCGCTGCACCTGCAGAAGATGTGCGGGGTGGTGTGGTGCTACACCGGGCCGCAGGAGAAGGCCGAGGAGGTCTTCGCGCCCATCCGCGACTTCGGGCCGCCGGCGCTCCACGGCATTCATGACATGCCGTTTCCCGCCCTGCAAAGTGCCTTTGACGGCCTGTACCCGCCCGGACACCAGTGGTACTGGCGCGCGGATTTCGTCAAAGAGCTGAGTGACGAGGCCATCGCCACGCACGTCGAGCACGCCCGGACCCTGCCGACCATGCAGTGCACCATGCACCTGTACCCGCTGGACGGCGCTGCCCACCGCGTGGGCCCGCAGGACACCGCCTGGAGCTACCGCGACGCCACCTGGGGCGAGGTGATTGTCGGCGTCGATCCCGATCCGGCCAACGCGGGCACCATCAAGGACTGGTGCGTGAACTACTGGGAAGCGGTGCATCCCCACTCGATGGGCGGCGCCTACGTCAACATGATGATGGACGAGGGCCAGGACCGGGTCCGGGCGGCGTACCGCGACAACTATGACCGGCTGCGGCAGGTCAAGGCCCGCTATGACCCGGACAATGTCTTTAACGTCAACCAGAACATCCGGGCAGATTGACCCGCCCGCGCTCTTCCCCCGGCCAGAAGGTCGGGGGCCTCTTCCCGGCCTGCCGTCCCTACCGCGTCACGCTGAATACCAGCGTGTCGCGCAGCTGCGCCGGATCGTCGGCGGCCACCGCGTTGTGGCGCAGGGTGGCGTCCAGGGCGTAGCCCAGTGCCCGGGGAATGCGGGCGCTGCGTGCGTTGGCACTGTCGCAGCGGATCTCGATGCGGCGCAGCCCCAGGGTGTCCAGGCCGAAGGTGGTCAGCGCCCCGGCCACCTCCTGCGCGTGGCCGTGGCCGGTGTGGGGGGTGGCGATCCAGTACCCGATCTCGCCCTTCGGCACGCGCCAGTCCAGGGCGTGAAAGCCGCTGCTGCCGATCAGTTCCCGGCCATCTGGAGTCCAGACCAGCAGACGCAGTTCCTCGCGGGCGGCATAGCGTTCAGCGGCCCCGCGCAGGTTCTCAGCGGTTCCCGGCAGGTCCAGCGGTTCCTGCGCCCAGACCATCCAGGGCCGCAGTTCCGGCAGCGAGGCGTGGACAGCGGCGTGAACGGCCCCGGCGTCCCCAGGCCGGGGCGCACGCAGCAGCAGCCGGGGCGTGCGCAGTTCGCTGGGCACGTGGGGCGCGGTCATGGAATCAGGGCCTCGAGCTGTGCCAGCCGCCCGCGCAACGTCGCCGGGTCCGGGGCCACCAGATTGACGTGTCCCAGCTTGCGCCCGGCCCGCCAGGCCTTGTGGTACAGGTGCAGGTGCGTGCCCGGCAGCGCGTCGATGCCCGCCCAGTCCGGCTGCTGGTCCGGCTCCTGGCCCCCCGCCCCGATGATGTTGACCATCGCGCAGGGCAGCAGGGGCCGCCAGTCGGCCAGCGGCAGGCCCAGCACGGCGCGGACCTGGGCCTCGAACTGGCTGACGCCGCCGCCGTCCTGGGTCAGGTGGCCGCTGTTGTGGACGCGCGGGGCCACCTCGTTGACCAGCAGCCCGCCGTTCGCAAGCTGGAAGAACTCCAGCGTCATCAGGCCCTGCAACTCCCAGGCTGCGGCCACGCGCCCGGCCACCTCGCGGGCCCCGGCCTCGTGCGCGTCCCCCTCCAGGCACACGCTGGTGCGCAGGATGCCGTTCCGGTGGACATTCTCGATCAGCGGGCCGAACGCCACCGCGCCGTCCGGGCCCCGCGCCACGCTCAGGCTGACCTCGCGCTCAAAGTCGACCAGCCCTTCGAGCACGCACGGCACGTGGCCCATCTCCTGCCACGCGGCCCGCAGCCCGGCCCCGTCCGACACGCGGGCCTGCCCCCTGCCGTCGTAGCCCAGTTCGGAGGTCTTGAGGACGCCCCGCCCGCCCACCTGCGCCAGCGCGCCGTCCAGGTCGGCCCCGGTCTCGATGGCCACGAAGGGAGCCGTCTGCGCCCCGGCCTCGCGCAGGGCCCTCTTCTCGCGGACGCGGTGCTTGCTGCGTTCCAGCAGACTGCGTCCTGGCCGCACCGGCACCCGGCCTTCCAGCGCACCCAGAGCGGCGGCCGGGACGTTCTCGAACTCCAGGGTCACGGCGTCGCAGCCGGCCAGCCGGTCCAGTCCGGCCGCGTCGGTGTAGGGCGCGTGCAGGTGGGTAGCGCACAGCCGCGCCGGGGCCCCGGCGTCCGGCTCCAGCACCGTGACGCGCACGCCCAGCGGCAGGGCCGCCAGCGCCAGCATCTGCGCCAGCTGCCCGCCGCCGAGAATACCCAGGTGTGGGGAAGCAGGGGTCACTGCGCGCCTGCCTCGGGGTGGCCCTCAAAAAACGGCTCGTCCAGCACCGCCTGGGTCTGCTGGTGGCGAAAGGCGTCCAGATGCTGCCGGACCCCGTCGTCGCTGCCGGCGACCATGGCGGCGGCGAACAGCGCGGCATTCTTTGCCCCGGCTGGCCCGATGGCAAAGGTGGCCACCGGAATGCCGCCGGGCATCTGAACGATGCTCAGCAGGCTGTCCTGGCCGCTCAGGGCGCGCGACTGCACCGGCACGCCCAGTACCGGCACCCGCGTGAAGGCCGCCAGCATGCCCGGCAGGTGGGCCGCGCCGCCCGCCCCCGCGATGATGCAGGTGAAGTTCAGCCGCTGGGCCCGCGCCGCGTAACTGGCCAGCAGCTCCGGCGTGCGGTGGGCCGACAGCACCCGCACCTCGTAGGGCAATCCCAGCTGGGCCAACGTGTCCAACGCCGCCTCCATGGTCGCAAAATCGCTACGGCTGCCCATCACCACGCCCACGCGGGGGGCGGGCGGCGTCTGACTCACGGACGGTGTTTCACTCACGCCCTGCATGCTACCCGGACGCGCTAGCCTCTGGCCTGTGACGTCGCCCGATTACGACTGGCTGTACTCGCGCACCCGTGCAGGCCGGGCGCGGGGGCCGGCGGGCGCGCGGGCGCTGCTGGACGCCCTGGGCTCGCCGGACGCCCGCTTCCCGTCCGTCCGCGTGATCGGGACCAACGGCAAGGGCAGCACCTGCGCCATGCTGGAAGCGGGCCTGATGGCAGCGGGCGTCCGGACGGGGCGCTTTACCAGCCCGCACCTGCACGCCTACGAGGAACGCGTCCGGGTGGACGGGGTCAACCTTGATCCGGCCCGCACGGGCGCCTTTATCGGGTGGGCCAGGGCGCACGCCCCGGACGCCGCCTTCTTCGACCTGACCCTGGCACTGGCCTGTCAGGTGTTCGCCGGGGACGGAGTGGAGGTGGCCGTGATGGAGGCGGGCGTGGGCGGTCAGAGCGACGCCACCCACGCGCTGAAAAACGTCGTCGCCGTGGCCCTGACCAACGCGGACCTGGACCACACCGGCGTGCTGGGGGCGACGGTGGCCGCGATCGCCCGCGACAAGGCGGGGGCGGCCATGCGTGGCGTGCCGCTGCTGACCACCGCGACGGGGGAGGCGCTGGCGGTGGCGCGGATGGTGGCCCGGCAGCGGGGAGCGCCGCTGCTGACCCCGGCTGGCCATCCTGGACTGTTCGCCCTGCCCCACCCCCCCCGGCTGGCGGGTCCGCACCAGCACGCCAACGCCGCCCTGGCCGCCGCCACCCTGCGGACGCTGGACCACGGCAGCGGAGTTGAGGCCGCCCTGAACGCCCGCCATTCCGCCCGCCTGGAGCGGCTGGTGGTGGGGGACCGGACCGTGCTGCTGGACGGCGCGCACAACCCTCACGCTACCCGCGCGCTGGCGCTGGCGGTGCCGCAGGCCGACGTGCTGTTGTTCGGCAACCTGGCCCGCAAGGACACCGACGCCACGCTGGCCCCGCTGTTGCCGGTGGCCCCACTGCGGGTCTTTACCGCGCCCGGTGATCTGGCGACGCCGCCGCAGAACCTCGCGGCCCGTTACGGCGGTGAGGCCTGTCCCGACCCTGCCGGTGCGCTGACCCGCGCCCTGGCCCTGACGCCGCCGGGAGGCACGCTGCTGGTCACCGGCAGCCTGTATCTGGCGGCAGGCGTGCGGGCGCAGCTTGACAGGCCCTGAAGAGCTGCTATACTCCGCTCTGCTCTGGATCGTTAGCTCAATTGGTAGAGCAGCTGACTCTTAATCAGCGGGTTGTAGGTTCGATTCCTACACGATCCACCAGACAGAAACGATGTCCAGCACATCGTTTCTTTTCTTTTGCACACTAGTGAAAACCGACCCCGATCGGCAAAACTGTGTAATTCGAGTGTAAGAAGACAGGCCGAGGGATGCACCTCGGCCTTCTCATACCTAAATTCGTGACAGTACCGCCGCCCCGCCTGTGATTACAGCTATTCTGAGTTATGCCTGAAGACAACAGCACGCCCAATAATCCGGTGTCAGCATTGATCGACAAGCTCGTAGGGCCAGTTTACGATGACCTACTCAAACCTGCGATCCAAGAAGTCGGTAAGGGCGTGGGCGGTCTAGCTAGCTATTACATGCACGGCTGGCAAGCGCAAGGCGCTATCGCTAGAGCAAATTTGAATCTCTTGCAAGCAACATTGGAACCCAAGCTCGAAGCGATTCCGGAAGAACAGCGCATTCCAGTTGATCCCGCCATATTAGTGCCGGTTCTACAAGCTTCGTCATATGCCGCTCAGCATGAAGATATTAGGGAAATGTTTGCCAATCTTTTAGCTTCTGCCGCAAACGCCGATAAAGCCAAATCCTTCCACTCATCTTTTGTCGAAGTAGTGCGGCAGTTATCCCCTCTCGATGCTCGCATATTGCGAAGCTTCACAACCAGAATGCGTAGTTATATTCCTGCCGTTAAAATAGTAGCGCGCATAGATAACAGTGAGACAGATACTCTGCTTCATTTTACCGATCTGAATGATATGGATGAAGACTTAAAAGAAATTGAACTTGCGATAGAGAATCTATCCAGACTCGGAATTGTAAAGATATCCTATGAAAGATGGCTAATCAAAGACGAAGAATATATACCAATGATTAATCTCCTGAAATCCGCCAACGCAGAGATCGATGATGCGCGATATTCTCCACCGAGGGTTTCTGCATCTTTTACGGAAAGTGACAAGATCATTCCTGGGTTTTATCAGCCCGGCATTATTTCTCTTACACCATTTGGAGATGCTTTGAAATTAGCATGTATTTAGACTGCGGCAGCCTGCCACTTAATTAGCATGCCCGAACAACACCGAAGTAGGCAAAGCAGTCTGCTGCATCTCCTCAACGTACACATGCCGATACACGTCTAGCGTCATCACGGCACTTGCGTGCCCGAGTTGCTTGCTCAGCACTTCAATCCTCACACCAGCCCTGAGTGCCAGCGACGCATACTTGTGGCGCAGATCGTGAATCCGAATCCGAGGCACCTCAGCGGCCTTGCAGATGGCCGTCATGTGCACCTTCAGGTTGTCCGGGCTCAACGAGTCGCCTTTCAGATTCGTGAACACGAAGTCGTTCCGCTCCGCCTTGTCGCCCAGCTCATCTCGGACGGCCTGCTGCTGCTGACGCACTTGCTTGAGCAGAGTCACTACGTCTGCCGACAGGTACAGCGTCCGCCGACTCGTCTTCGTCTTCGGGCGAGTCAGCACTTTCTCCTTGCCCGCAACATGAAGCGCCTGCTCGATACGCACATGTGGTGAGTCAGCGTCCAAGAACACGTTCGACCAAGTCACCCCACACGCCTCACCGCGTCTCACACCCGTCAGCAACATGAACAAGAACACCGGACCCCATCGGTGACGTCTACAGGCCGCAGCGAAGCGCGTTGCCTCAGCTGGGTTGAGAACCAGAAGGTCCTTCACATCGTCCTTGTTCGTCGTATTCGGCTTCAACCCATGTGCAGGGTTACGAGCGATCAGCTCGTCCTTCAGAGCAAACTCGAACACGCCGTGAATCACCACATGTGTGAGTCGCAGCGTGTTCGATTCTGTGACCCCTCGCTCCTGCAACTCCGTGTAGAGCTGACGAATGTGAACTGGTCGAATGTCCTTCAGCTTGCGCGCCTTGAAGCTGTCAGAGATGTACTTCTCGGAGCTGTAGCGGTAGCCCAGCGAAGTGCGCTTGGCGCGTGACTGGTCTTTCTCGGCTAGCCACGCTGCCAACTGCTCACCGAGCGTCACACGGCTCGGCGCAATGACAAGCCCTTTCGCCTGCTCTGCGAGCTTCTGCGCCCGAGCCTGTTGTGCCTCTTTCACGGAGTCTGCTACACCGTGAAATCGATGGCCCTCGACCATGATCTGCCAACGATATTTGCCGTTCTGGAGCGGATAAATGCCAGTAGCCATGAGCCAAGGTATCGCCACCCGCTGACCAAAGTACACAGGTGTTTTCTGCGTCCTAGAGGCAAGATTTTGGTAGTGGCACCGCATTTTCTGCGATCAAAATACACAGTGTTCTGCCACTCGCTCCCGTCTCGAACACCTGCGCGATTAGCGAATGTGCGGATAAGAACTCCAGCGCCCACTTTATACTCGCACTATGGATCCGGATGCATATAGAAGTCAGCTAACATCAATGCTTACTCGTGCCGGAGGTCTACCCTATTTATTCGTGGGATCTGGAATGTCCATCAGATATCTAGGCCTAGAAAGCTGGAGCGGACTGCTACAAAAATTTGCAAGCGAATCTAGCAATGTTCTAGACTATTACAAAGTCAGAACTCAGCTAAAAGATGACGATGAGCAGATCCTGTCAATGCCTATGACGGGAACTCTTGTAGCAAGCGACTTTACCGATGTTTGGTTCAGAAGTCCAAAATATGAAGCACAAAGAGAAAAGTATCTCGGCCGTGCGGGTTTTAGAGAAGCTCCAATAAAAATTGCAATTAGTGAGTACATGTCAGAAAAAACTCTAGATGAGTCATCGCTTTCGGATGACCTAGCAACAGAAATTAACTTCCTCAAATCAGCGAGGGCACGAGGAATCATCACCACAAATTACGACACTCTCATGGAGCAGGTGTTTCCTAATTTTACCCCTTACGTCGGACAAAACGACTTGATTACTAGTCAGCTGACTTTAGTCAGAGACATTTATAAGATACACGGAAGCATCGAGGATCCAAGCTCAATAGTTCTAACTTATGAAGACTATAAGAAATTTCTTGGTATTAACAAATATTTAGTAGCCAAAATCATGACTATCTTCGTTGAGAACCCTATAATATTTTTTGGCTATAGCATTGGAGACTATAATGTTCAGGCTATCCTTTCAGATATTATGAAAATAGCCAAGGATCGCGATTTTATCACAGAAAAAATAAGAGATAAGATATTTATTTTTGAGTGGGATGAAAGCCTTACCGCCCCCGAAATATCTAAAACCTATAAAAATATTCTTGATGTTCAATTGCCAGTTAATATAGTAAGAGTACCAAATTATATCGATACGTTCCAAGTTTTATCCGAGCTGCCTGAAATTATCCCCCAAGCCGTACTAAAATACGTATTACAAAACCTTTATGAGATCAAAAGCCAAGCAAGTGGCAACGATCCCGAAAGGAAGATTGTTCTTCTTGACCAAGAAAGTTACTCCGAAGACAGTATTGACAATCTGGAGATTGTTATTGGGTTCGGAATTAAGGAAAAAATTTCTATCAATAAACGAGGCTACTCAGGGCTCGAGATCAGAGATGCATTACATGATATTATAGACGATTCGCTCATCGAACAGGGATACAAGCCAGAAGAGATACTTTCTGAATTTATAGATGATAGATTTGACTCTCTTACGTATGTTCCAATATGTAAGTATCTCCATTTATCGGGCCGTTTTGAGAAGCCAAATCCTTTTGAAGGGATTGAGGGCGTCAGAAAGATATATAATAGAATTACGCGCGAGCAAGGATACTCTCGTTACTATACTTCTGCCGCCACTGCAAGAAAAGAGAAGATGAGACTTTATCCCACCTTCTCCTCTTTTATAGCTATGCCGTATTGGATAGTGAATTTGCGCACAATTTAAGTGCATTCATTGAAGTGCATGGCGAAACAGCAATCGACTTAACCCTCTTGAAAGATTTCTACAGGTACAATCTAGCATCTGGAGATTTTGATAAACTACCAGCGGTATATAAACCGAAGCTTATATGCATGTTTGATAAGATGGCCTACGGTAGAAAGGTTTCATAGTTAATGCACCCAGGCTATCAAAAAGCAAGCTTGCTGGCACTTTTTAATAGCCTTCTGCACACCGTGTGGGGACTACTGCCGCAGGGTCACTTCGAGCTGCTGAGACTCCAAGTCGTACTCGCACAGGAACTCGGTCCTGAGCATCGCCCCGAAGCTGTTCTGGCTGTCCACCCACCCTGACCAGTCTTTGTTGCCGTTCTCGTAGGTGGTGATCGCCGCTGCGGCTTCCATCGTGCCTGGGAATTTCGCCGTTGAGGGAGATTTGAGGCGCGAGCGGACGAGGTTCTCGCACTTCACGAGCATCGTGCCGTCATCCAGTTCCTTAGCGGCACGAGCTGCCTTGGCCTGCGCTACAGCCTGTGCAGCCGCAGCGTCACGGGCTTTTCGCGCTTCTGCTGCTTTCTGCGCGGCGATCTCCTCAGCCGTGATCTGCTTCAGGTCGATCGTCACAGCTTTTTGCTGCTCAGCGTCGAATTTCACGGACTCCGAGTGATAGCCCGCTGCGCTCGCTTCGACGGTATACGTCAGATCGTTCAGCGGCAGCTTCACAGGTGACTGTGTGAACGTCTGCCCGTCCACCTTCACAGTGGCGTTGGCTGGCGTCACCGTGATAGTCACCTCGCTTTCAGGCATCAGCGCCCCGCCTATCGCCGTCACGATGAACCCGCCGACCAACAAGCCTACATGGGGACAGGGGAGACCCTGTTGCCGGACCCACTAGGCCTGAGCTTCTCCCGCCAGATGCAGCCAGGTGCTCAGCACCGAGTCCGGATTCAGGCTCACCGAGTCGATGCCCTGGTCCATCAGCCACTGGGCCAGCGCCGGGTGATCGCTGGGCCCCTGACCGCAGATGCCGATGTACTTGCCCTGTTTCTTGGCGGCGGCAATGGCCTGCGCCATCAGCGCCAGCACCGCCGGGTCCTGCTCGTCGAACAGGTCCGCCACCAGCCCCGAGTCACGGTCCAGCGCCAGCGTCAGCTGGGTCAGATCATTGCTGCCGATGGAAAAGCCGTCGAAGTGTTCCAGGAACTGCTCGGCCAGAATGGCGTTGCTGGGGATCTCGCACATCATGATGATCTTCAGTTCGTTCACGCCGCGCTTGAGGCCGTTCTTCTCCAGAATCTCCAGCACGGTTTTCGCCTCGCCCACGGTGCGGACGAAGGGAATCATTATTTGCACGTTGGTCAGGCCCATGTCGTCGCGCACGGCCCGCATGGCGTCGCACTCCAGCGCGAAGGCAGCGGCGAAGTCGGGGCTGCGGTAGCGGCTGGCCCCCCGGAAGCCGATCATCGGGTTTTCCTCGTGTGGCTCGTAGGCCGCGCCGCCGATCAGGTGGGCGTACTCGTTGCTCTTGAAGTCGCTCAGACGTACGATCACCGGTTTGGGCGCAAACGCAGCGGCGATGTTCGCCACGCCTTCCATCAGCTTGTCGCGGAAGAAGTCGCGCGGCGAGGCGTAGCCGCGGATGCGCTCCTCGATCTGGGCCTTCACGTCCTGGGGCACGTCCGGGTAATCCAGCAGGGCGCGCGGGTGGACGCCGATCACGTTCGAGCAGATGAATTCCACGCGGGCCAGCCCCACGCCCTCGTTGGGCAGCGCGGCAAACGAGAAGGCGCGGTCCGGCGAGGCCACGTTCATCATGATCTTCATCGGCACGTCGGGCATGGCGTCCAGCTCGATGCGGTGAACCTTGAAGTCGCGCTGGCCCTCGTACACGTAGCCGGTGTCGCCCTCGGCGCACGACACCGTGACGGTCTGGCCGCTTTTCAACTCGCGGGTGGCGTTGCCGCTGCCCACCACGGCGGGAATGCCCAACTCGCGGGCGATGATCGCGGCGTGGCAGGTGCGCCCGCCCCGGTTGGTCACGATGGCGCTGGCGCGTTTCATCACCGGTTCCCAGTCGGGGTCCGTCATGTCGGCCACCAGCACGTCGCCGTCCTGCACGCTGTCCATCTGCGAGATGTCGCTCACCACGCGCACGGCGCCGCTGCCCACGCGGTTGCCCACGGCGCGGCCCTCCACCAGCACGGTGCCGCCGCCGCTGATCTCGAAGCGCTCCAGCGTGCGCCCGCTGCGGCTCTGCACCGTTTCCGGGCGGGCCTGGAGGATATAGATCTGGCCGTCACGCCCGTCCTTGCCCCACTCGATGTCCATGGGGCGTTCGTAGTGCTCCTCGATGGCGACGCACTGCCGCGCCAGCTCGGTCAAGTCGGCGTCACTCAGGCAGAAGCGCTGGGCGTCTTCCGGGGACACGTCCACGCTGTCCACGCCGCCCCCCTGTATGTCAGAGGCGGCGTAGATCATCTTGCGGGCCTTGCTGCCCAGGGTGCGGCGCAGCACGGCCTGCTTGCCCGCCTTCAAGGCGGGTTTGTACACGAAGAACTCGTCAGGATTAATCGCGCCCTGTACCACCAGCTCACCCAGGCCGTAGGCCGCAGTGACCAGCACCGCGTCGCGGTAGCCGCTCTCGGTGTCGAGGGTAAAGGCCACGCCCGACACGCCCAGATCGGTGCGGACCATGCGCTGAATCCCGGCGGACAGCGCCACTTCCGCGTGCGCGAAGTCGTGGTGAACGCGGTAGCTGATGGCGCGGTCGTTGTACAGGCTGGCGAACACCAGACGGACATGGTGCAGCACGCTGTCGATGCCGCGCACATTTAGAAAGGTCTCCTGCTGCCCGGCGAAACTGGCTTCCGGCAGGTCCTCGGCAGTGGCGCTGGAGCGCACGGCCACGTCGGGGTCGGGTACGCCGGACTCGCGGGCCATGCCCTCGTAGTCGGCGCGAATGGCGTCCTCCAGCGCCCTGGGCAGCGCCGCCGCCTCCACCCAGCCGCGAATCTCCTTGCCCGCAGCCGCCAGGGCCACCACGTCGTTCACGTCCAGCGCCGAGAGGCGGGCGTTGATCTTTTCCTCAATCTTGTTCTCGGTCAGAAAGGCGCGGAAGGCGTCGGCGGTGGTGGCAAAGCCGCCCGGCACCCGCACGCCGGCCCCGGCCAGCCCGTGAATCATCTCGCCGATGGAGGCGTTCTTGCCGCCCACCACCTCCACATCGGTCATCCTTAGTGTCTGAAACGCTCTGGTCATTTGCATGGGTTTTCTCCGTTGGTGTGGGGAAGAACGTGCGGGGGAAGGCTGGATTAGTGTTGGGGAACCCCCACAGTTTAGCGGGTCGGCCAGTCCTGGGCGCAGGCTGTTCCGCTGAGGGAGACACCCGGCCACGAACGTGTCACCCTGGGGCCATGCCCACCCCACCACCGCCCACCCGCCCGGTGCTGATCGTCAGTGACCACACTGGCCTGACCGCCGACAACATTGCCCGCGCGCTTCTGTCGCACTTCCCGGGGCAGCCGCTGCGCTACGTCGCGCGGCCCTTCACGGCGGACGTGGCGGCGGCGCGGGCCGTGGCGCAGGAGGTCAGGGCGATGAGCGAGGCCGGGCAGCGCCCGATTCTCTTTACCACCGTGACCCAGCCGGAGGTGCTGGCCGAATTGCAGGCCGCCCCCGCCCGCCTGTTCGACCTGCTGACCCCCGGCATCAATGAGCTGGAGGCCGAGCTGGGGCAGACGGCGGCGCGTACAGTGGGCGGCTACCACGACATGCACGACACCGGCGCATACCTGGGCCGCATGGAGGCGCTGGATTTTGCCCTGGCCACCGACGACGGCGTGGGGGACCGGCAGTACGGGCTGGCCGACGTGATTCTGGTGGGCGTCAGCCGGGTGGGCAAGACCCCCACCAGCCTGTTTCTGGCCTTGCAGCACGGCATTCGCGCCAGCAACTACCCGCTGGCCGAGGACGATTTTGAACGCGAGAGCCTGCCTCAGCCGCTGGCGGCCCACCGCGACAAGCTTTACGGCCTGACCATCGATCCGCGAAGGTTGCACGCCATCCGCACCCAGCGCAAGGCGGGCAGCCGCTACGCCAGTCCCGAGCAGTGCGAGTTCGAGGTCCGCCGCGCCGAACGGCTGTTTCAGCGGGTGGGCCTGCCGGTGCGCGACACCACCAGCACCAGCGTCGAGGAGATCGCGGCAGGCATCCTGAGCGCGTTGCGGCGGCGCTAAAACTGGCAGCGGTTTCACCCCTTCGCCGCAGCCCTGCCCCTGACAAATGCCCGGAACCCGCTGGGCGTCAGGCCCACCGCGCCCTTGAACGCGCGGGCAAAGGCGCTGTGGTCAAAGTAGCCGCAGTCCACGGCGATCTGCGCCACCAACAGCTCGGTGCGGGCCAGCAGGGCCGTGGCGGCCTCGATGCGGGTGCGGGTGAGCAGTTGCGAGGGCGTCAGGCCGTACACCCGCCGGACCTGGCGCTCGAAGGTGCTGACGCTCAGGCCGGCGGCGCGGGCCAGGTCCGGCACGGTCAGCGGCGCGGCGTATCCGGTTTCTATCCGGGCGGTGGCGGCGGCCAGCCCCCGGGCCGAGGCGTGGGAGCGTGGCAGGTGCAGATCGCGCGACAGCCCCAGCAGGCCCGCCGGGGCGCGGGGGTCCCCCAGCGTGCGTTTGGTGGTCAGGCACCAGCCCGCCTTGCCGCCGGGATACAGGTGCAGTTCCAGGTGTTCGGTCAGGGTGCGGCCCGCCAGAACCGCCGTGTCCTGCTGGCTGTAGGCGTTCCCTAGCGACGCCGGAAAGACCTCGCTGGCGCGCAGGCCAAGGACGGCGGAGGCCGGACGGCTCAGCCGATCCAGCAGCGTGCGGTTGGCATACAGGTAGCGGCCCTGTGCATCTTTCACGAAGGTCACGGTGTCGGGCAGATAGTCCAGGACGTCCAGCAGCGCGTCCAGACCTAGCTGCCGGATCGCCTCTGGCAGTGTGCTGGGCCGTTGCGCGTTGCTGGCGGCAGGGGAGAACACGGGCATACCCCATTGTGCCGAATTCGGCAGATAGGTCCGTGAAGTTCGCCAAGACAGATGACCGGCCACGGGCGTAACGTAAGGCATGTCGCCCGCCGCCCTGTCCACGGTCACGCACCGCCTCTCCTTCGTGGATTCCCATTCGGCGGGCGAGCCGACCCGCGTGGTGCTGGGCGGCTTTCCGGAGTTGCCGGGCGAGACCCTGGCGCAGCAACGCGAGGCCCTGACGGGTGACTTTGACCGCTGGCGCACGCTGGTCAACCTGGAGCCGCGCGGCAACGACGTGCTGGTCAGTGCCCTGCTGTTGCCGCCGAAACAGCCGGACTGCGTGACGGGGGTCATCTACTTCAACAACGCCGGGCCGTTGGGCATGTGCGGGCACGGCACGATGGGCGTGGTGGCGACGCTGGCGTACCTGGGGCGCATCGGCCCTGGCGATCACCGCATCGAGACCCCGGTGGGCGTGGTGACCGCCACCCTGCACGGCGATGGCCGCGTCAGCGTGGCGAACGTGCCTGCCTTTCGGCACCTGCAGGACGTGGCTGTGACCGTGGAGGGACTGGGCGAGGTGCGCGGCGACGTGGCCTGGGGCGGCAACTGGTTCTATCTGGTGGACGTGGGTGCTCGGGCGTTGACCATGGGTGACCTCCCGGACCTGACCGACGAGACGCTGCGAATTCGTCAGGCATTGCAAGCAGCAGGCATCACCGGAAAGGACGGCGCGGAGATCGACCACATCGAACTGTTCAGCCATGCGGGCGGGGTCCAGCGCAATTTCGTGATGTGCCCGGGCGGCGCGTATGACCGCAGCCCCTGCGGCACCGGCACCAGCGCCAAGCTGGCGTGTCTGGCCGCAGATGGCAGGCTGGAACCCGGACAGATCTGGCGGCAGGAAAGCGTGATCGGCAGCGTGTTCGAGGGGCAGTATTCGCTGCACGCTGGGCAGGTGCATCCGGTCATCACCGGGCGGGCCTTCGTCACCATGCAGGGCGAACTGCTTGTTCAGCCGGGCGATCCCTTCGCCTGGGGCATCCGGCCAGGGGAGGGGTGAGCGCCCTGCACGCTGTGGTGATCGGGGGCGGCATGGTGGGCGCAGCCTGCGCGGACGCCCTGGCGCGGCAAGGCGCGCGGGTGACGGTGCTGGAGCCGGGGCCGGTGGGCGGCGGCGCGACGGCGGCGGGCATGGGCCACCTGGTGGTGATGGACGACAGTCCCGCGCAACTGGCCCTGACCGCCCATAGCCTGGAACTGTGGGAGATGCTGGCGCGGGACCTGCCCCCCCAGGCCGATCACCGCGCCTGTGGCACGCTGTGGGTGGCGAGTGACGATGAGGAACTGGCGGCAGTGGAACCCAAACGGCAGGCATATCTGGCCGCAGGTCGGGAGGCAACGCTGCTTGACGCCGCCGAACTGGCCTGCGCCGAACCCGGACTGCGCCCTGGACTGGCCGGAGCATTGCGCGTGCCGGGGGACAGCGTGGTGTATGCCCCGGTGGCCGCCCAGTTCCTGCTGACGCGCGCGGGGGCCACCGTGCGGCCCGAGAAGGTCGCGGCATTGATCGACGGGGGCGTACGGTTAGACGGCGGCGAAATCCTGCATGCCGACGTGGTGGTGGTGGCGAACGGCATCGGGGCGGCGGCACTGCTGCCCGAGCTGCCCCTGCGCCAGCGCAAGGGCCACCTGCTGATCACCGAACGCGGCGCCCCGCAGGTCAACCACCAGCTGGTCGAACTGGGCTACCTGAAAAGCGCCCACGGCGGCGACGGGGACAGCGTGGCCTTCAACGTGCAGCCGCGCCCCACCGGGCAACTGCTGGTCGGCTCCAGCCGTCAGTTCGGGCAGCCGGAGCGCAGCATCGACTGGCCGCTGCTGCGCCGGATGCTGCGCCGCGCCGCCGGGTTTCTGCCTGCGCTGGCGCAGACCTCCGCCCTGCGGGTGTGGACGGGGCAGCGCTGCGCGACACCTGATCATCTGCCGCTGGTTGGGCCGCATCCGTTTCTCAGCGGCGTGTTTCTCGCCACGGGTCACGAGGGGCTGGGCATCACCACCGCGCTGGGCACGGCGGAGCTGCTGTCGGCACACCTGTTTGGAACCCCCTCTGCATTGCTGGCCCACGACTTCACTCCAATGCGCTTTGGGCGCGTCCCGGAGGCCGTCCATGCCTGAGCTGACGCTGGAGGGGATGCGGGTCACCGCCCGGCCCGGAACCACCGTGCTGGCCGCCCTTCAGAACGCGGGCCTCTCGCCGCTGCGCTTCAGCCTCGGCGGCGAAAGTCGCGGGGCGCTGTGTGGCATGGGCAGCTGTGCCGAATGCCGCGCGGTGGTGGACGGCCTGACCGTGCGAACGTGCCTGACCCCCGTGCGGGACGGTCAGGACGTGCGCCGCCTGCTGGAGGTGAGCCGTGAAGACTGACCTGTGGGACGCCGTGGTGGTGGGCGCTGGGCCCGCCGGACTGATGTCAGCGCTCACGACGGCCCAGGGTGGCCTGGGCGTCCTGCTGCTGGACGCCCAGCCGGGTCCCGGCGGGCAGATCTGGCGCGGCGCGGCGGCGGGTCAGAAGGGGGCTGCGGGCGAGCTGCTGCGTGCGGTAGCGACCCATCCCGCCATCACCGTTCTGGGCGGCGCGGAGGTCATCGCGGCGGAGGCAGGTGGGCGGACACACACGTTGACCGTCACCTCTGCGGCGGGGCTGCGGCAGATTCACGCTTCACGAATCATTCTCGCCACCGGGGCCACCGAACGCTTCCTGCCCTTCGACGGCTGGACGCTGCCCGGCGTCGTCGGCGCGGGCGGGCTGCAGGCCATGAGCAAGGGAGGGCTGGACGTGCGCGGCCGGCGGGTGGTGGTGGCCGGATCGGGGCCGCTGCTGCTGGCGGTAGCGGCGGGCCTGCGGCACAAGGGAGCGCGGGTGCTGGCGGTGGCTGAACAGGCGGGTTTACCGGCGGTGGCCGCCTTCGGCGTGGCGGCGGCGAGGCTGCCCGGCAAATCGCGTGAGGCGCTGGCCCTCGCCGCCGGACTGCTGGGCGTGCCGTACTGGGCTGGCTGCGCCGTGGTCCGTGCCAGCGGGCAGCATGGGCTCCAGAGCGTGACCCTGCGGCGCGGACGGCGCGAGGTCACCCTGGACTGCGACTACTTGGCCGTCGGCTTCGGGCTGGTGCCAGACACCCGCGTGGCGGCGCTGCTGGGCTGCCCGCTGGACGGCGCGGGCGCGGTGCACGTCAATGCCTGGCAGGCGACGGGCGTTTCCGGCGTCTATGCCGCCGGGGAGGTCTGCGGCATCGGCGGCGTGGACGGGGCGCTGCTGGAAGGCTTCGTGGCCGGGTGCGCCGCGGGCGGTCAGATCGAGCGGCTGCACGATGCGCCGCGCCGCGCCGGGCTTCAGCGCCGCTTTCAGGCCACGCTGGAACGCTCGTTTGCGTTGCGCCCGGCCCAATTGCCCACGCCATCCCCCCGGACCATCGTCTGCCGCTGCGAGGACGTGCGGCACGGCGAGTTGCGCGGTTTCACGGACTGGACGGCGGCCAAGCTCCAGACCCGCTGCGGCATGGGCGCGTGCCAGGGCCGGGTCTGCGGCCCCGCCACCGAGACCCTGTACGGCTGGCATTTCGGGGGCGTCCGCGCCCCGCTGCTGCCGCTCCCACTGGCCCAGTTGTTGGATGAACCCACCACCCTCAGTCCACCGTGAATGCTGATCCGAGACCCCCCAGATGCGTCGCCTTCTCAACCGTAGCCCTCTCAAACAAAGGAGCCCAACCATGACCACCTCCCACCCCTTCCGCGGCGTTTTTCCCGCCATCACCACGCCCTTCAACGCCGACGGCAGCGTCGATCACGGTTTCCTGCGCGAGCACGCCCGCTGGATGATGGCCGCCGGCTGCGACGGCATGATTCCGCTGGGGTCGCTGGGCGAGACCAACACGCTGGAACTGGACGAGAAGATGGCGGTGCTGGAAACCCTGGTGGACGCGCTGGACGGCAAGCCCGTGATTCCCGGCATTGCCAGCCTCAGCACAGCAGGCGGGGTGCGGCTGGCCCAGGCAGCGCGTGACGTGGGCTGCGGCGGCCTGATGGCGCTGCCGCCCTATGTCTACACCAGCGACTGGCGCGAGATGAAGGCGCACATGGCCGCGCTGGTGGCGGCCACCGAGCTGCCCGTAATCCTCTATAACAACCCCGGCGCGTACCGCACCGACTTCCTGGCTCCGCAGATTGCCGAGCTGGCCGGAGAGCACGCCAATCTGCTGGGCGTCAAGGAGTCCAGCGGCGACGTGCGCCGCGTGACCGCGCTGCGCGCCGTGCTGCCGGAATCGGTGGACATTCTGGTGGGGCTGGACGACGCCATCGTGGAGGGCGTGGCGGCGGGGGCGACCGGCTGGGTCGCTGGCCTGATCAACGCCTACCCCGCCGAGAGCGTGCGCCTGTTCGAGCTGGCCCGTGACGGCAGGGCGAAGGAGGCGGCGGAGCTGTACCGTTGGTTCCTGCCGCTGCTGCGCCTGGACGTGGTGAACAAGTTCGTCCAGCTGATCAAGTTCGTGCAGGAGGAAACCGGTCACGGCAGCGCCCGCGTCCGCGCTCCCCGGCTGGAACTCATCGACGCCGAGAAGGCCGAGGCCCGCGCTGTCATCGAGGCCGCGTCCCGGCGTGTGCCTGCGGGGGTGGGCGCATGACCGCCCGCACCTTCCAGGCGACGAACCCGGCGACGGGGCAGCCTCTGGCCCCGGCGTTCCCGGTCACCACGCCGCAGGAAATGAAGGCACTGGTGGCGGCGGCAAAGGGTGCGGCACGCAGTTTCGCGGCCACCACGCCCACACAGCGTGCCGATTTTCTGAACGCTGCCGCGGCCGCCATTGAAGCGCGGGCCGACGCCCTCGTCGAGGCGGCAATGGGCGAGTCGGGGCTGCCCGAAGCCCGGCTGCGCGGCGAGTTGGCCCGCACCGCCAACCAGCTGCGCCTGTTCGCGGGGGTGGCGGCGGACGGCTCGTGGGTGGACGCCCGCATTGACCACGGCGACCCGGCCCGCAAGCCGCCCAAACCGGATGTCCGCAGCCTGCGCGTGCCGCTGGGCCCGGTGGCGGTCTTTGGGGCCAGCAATTTCCCGCTGGCCTTCAGCGTGGCCGGCGGCGACACGGCCTCCGCGCTGGCGGCAGGCTGCCCGGTGGTGGTCAAGGCGCATCCGGCGCACCCGGCCACCTCCGAGCTGGCGGCAGCGGCGATTCGAGAGGCGGCGGAACAGTGCGGCCTGAGTGCAGGTGTTTTCGGGATTGTCTACGAGGACGGCTATGAGCTGGGCGTGCAACTCGTCCAGCACCCCGATATTCACGCTGTCGGTTTCACTGGCTCGCGTGTGGGCGGGCTGGCGCTGGTGGCCGCCGCCCAGGCCCGCGAGGTGCCGATTCCCGTGTACGCCGAGATGAGCAGCGTCAACCCCAGCGTCTTCACGGCAGCGGCGCTGGAGGCGAACGGCGGCAGGCTGGCCGGCGGGCTGGCCGCCAGCATCAGCGGCTCGGGTGGTCAGCTGTGTACCCAGCCGGGCCTGCTGTTCGTTCTGGTGGGGGAGGCGGGGGATGCGTTTTTGAACGACGTCGCCTCCAAGTTGGACGCGACTCCAGCCTGCACGCTGCTCACAGGCGGCATCCTCAGCGCCTTCCAGAAGGGTGCGGCGGGACATCTGAAGGCGGTGGGCGTGCTGCCTCTGACCCAGGGTGCGAAGCCGGAGCGGGGCGCGCAGCCTCAGCTGCTGGGTGTGCCCATCGCGGCTTTCACCCCCGAACTGGCCGATGAGGTTTTCGGCCCCCTCAGCGTGGCGGTGCGTTATGAAAACCTGGAGGAGGTCGCGCCTGTGCTGGCCGGACTCGAAGGCCAGCTGACCGCCACCCTGCACGCCACCGACGATGAGCTCGACGGTCTGGCTGACCTGCTGCACGTCATGGGCACGCGGGCCGGGCGACTGGTCCTGAACGGCTTTCCCACGGGGGTGGAGGTGGGCCACGCCATGGTTCACGGCGGCCCCTTCCCGGCCACCAGCGACGGCGGCGGCAGCACCAGCGTCGGCAGCCGCGCCATCGAGCGCTTTAGCCGCCTGCGCGCGTATCAGGACTTTCCGGACCGCGCGCTGCCTCCCGAACTTCAGGACGCCAATCCGCACGGCCTGTGGCGGCTGGTGGACGGCGAGCGGAGGCGCTGAGGGCCGCCCGGCCTTCCTGAAGCTGCCCTGAAGTCCGGGCGGGGTGCGGCGTGGGGGAGGGAAGACCCCCCCCAGCGCCGCACCCCGCGGCCCCATTTCACACGGCGCCCGCATGGGGCTAACATGCCGCATGCGACAGACCATTCTTCTTGGCGCCCTGCTGGGGGCGGGCGGGGCTGCGGCCCAGAACTCGGCCCCCCTGTCCTCTTTCGAGGGGCAGGTGATCTACCAGGTGATGCCGGACCGGTTCTTCGACGGCAACGCGGCCAACAACGCGGGCGTCAACAAGACTGACCTGCGGGCGTGGCACGGCGGCGATCTGCCGGGCCTGACCCAGAAGCTGCCGTACATCCAGAAACTGGGCGCGACGGCAGTGTGGATGACCCCGGTGTACCAGCAGCAGGCCCAGAATTCCTTCGGCACGGCGGCGTACCACGGCTACTGGCCCGCCGACTTTCGCAAGGTGGACCCGCATTTCGGCACCCTGGCCGATTTCGGCACCTTCGTCAAGGCGGCGCAGGAGGCCGGGATGCGGGTGGTGCTTGATCAGGTCATCAACCACTACGGGTATCTGGCCCCGGCGGTCAGGGAGCAGCCCGCGTGGTTCAACGGCAAGGCCGAGTGTGACGCCGCGCGCGACAAGGACGTGGACTGTGCGCTGGCGGGCCTGCCGGACCTGAAGCAGGGCAACCTTCAGGTGCGCGAGCTCTTGCTGGGCAACGCCCGCTTCTGGCGGGACCAGGGCGTGCAGGCCTTCCGCTACGACGCGATCAAGCACGTGGACCCCATGTTCCTGGGGGACCTGCTGTCCACGGACCGGGCCGAGGGCATCTGGACGCTGGGCGAGTGGTACGACGCCGACAGCGGCACGGTGGGCGAATGGCAGCGCCGGGGCTTCGACAGCCTGTTTCTGTTCAGCCTGCAGGCCGCCATGAAGGGCAGCATCATGGCCGGGCAGGGCCTGGACCGCGTGGCCGCCGTGCTGTCGCGGCAGGCCGAGTTGCCGCGCCCCGGCGAGGTGGCACTATTCCTGGACAACCACGACGTGCCGCGTTTCGCGCAGGGCTCGCTGTTCGAGGACGTGGGACAGGCCCGCACCAAGTACGGCCTGCGTGCGCTGATGACCCTGCGCGGCGTGCCGGTGATCTGGCAGGGCACCGAGATCGCCATGCGCGGCGGCACCGACCCCGACAACCGCCGGGACATGCGCTTTGAAGCCCAGTGGACCCCGCAGGAAAAAGCGGTGTTCGACGTGGCCCAGAACGCCATCGCGGTGCGTAAAGCCAGCCCGGCCCTGAGCCGGGGGCCGCTCACGCTGCTGAAAACGCCGCCCAGCCTCGACGAGCGCCTGCTGCTGTTCACCCGTGGAGAGGCGGGGGGGAGGGTGCTGGTGGCATGGCACGGCGGTAAGGAACGGCGCAACTACTCGGTCCGGCTGGGCAGCATCGGCCTGGGTGCCGGGCCAGGGGCAGTGATTTCCACGCTGTTCGCCGGGCAGAACGCCAAGATTCGCGTCAGCAACGGCTTCTTGCATCTCAGTCTGCCGCCCGAGGACGCGGCGGCCTTTAAATTGGACTGAGGGCGGGCGGCAGGGGTATGCCCCGTCGCACGCGGACCCCTTGACCCTCCCGCTGCGTCAGCCCTTACGCTGCTGGGTATGGAGGCCAGGGGCGAGACTGCAAAACAGACCTGGACGGTAGGCGAGGTGGCGCTGCTGACCCGCCTGAGCGTCCGCACGCTGCACCACTACGACGAGATTGGGCTGCTGCGGCCCGGCGCGCGGACGGAGGCGGGCTACCGGCTGTACACGCCTGCTGACCTGGCGCGGCTGTGGCGCGTGCTGAGCTACCGCGAGCTGGGCTTCCCGCTGGCCGAGATCACCCGGCTGCTGGACGCTCCGCCGGGGGGCGAGGTGGCCGCGCTGCGGACGCAGGTGGCCCTGCTGCGAGAAAAGCAGCGCCGGACCCAGGCCACCCTGGACGCCGCCCTGACCTACCTGAGGGCCGCCGAACGCGGTGAAGGAGTTCCAACCATGACGAACGCAGAAGTAAAAGGCATCTTTGACGGCTTCGATCCTGCCGAGCACGAGGCCGAGGCCCAGGAACGCTGGGGCGACACCGACGCCTACACGCAGAGTGCCCGCCGCACCAGCCGGTACGGCAAGGCTGACTGGGAGGCGGTCAGGGCCGAGCTGAACGTCATCTATAACCGCTATCTGACCCTGATGGCTGCCGGAACACCGCCCGGTTCTGCCGAGGCCAGAGCGGTGGCTGCCGATCACCGCGCCCATATCTCTGCCCGCTATTACGACGCCTCGCCGGAGATGATGCGCGGACTGGCGCAGATGTGGGTGGCCGACGAGCGCTTCACCCGCAACATCGACAGTGCAGGTGAGGGGCTGGCGGCGTACCAGAGCGCGGCGGTGCTGGCGTGGGCAGACGAGAAGATGAACGCTCAGCCGTAAAAGCGCTGCCTGATCCCTCCTAGAGCACCCGCCGCTCCAGCCCCGCCTGTCCCCGGCCCAGTCGCCTCTCCAGGGTCCGCACCAGCCGGGTCAGGGTAAAGGTCAGCAGGAAGTACACCAGCGCCAGCACGGCGTAGACCTCGAACTGGCGGTAGGTCACCCCGGTGATGTACTTGCCCTGTGCGAACAGTTCCTGCAAGGTCACGGCGCTGGCCAGACTGCTGCCCAGAATCAGGCTGACCAATTCGTTGCCCAATGCGGGCAGCGCCACCCGCCACGCCTGCGGCAGCACCACGTAGCTCAGCGCCTGGGCGCGGCTCAACCCCAGGCTGCGGCCCGCCTCGATCTGGCCAACCGGCACGCTGCTCAGCCCGCCGCGTACGATCTCGGAGGTGTACGCCGCCGAGTACAGCCCCAGCGCCAGCACCGCCGCCGGAAAGCTGTCCAGCGTGACGCCCAGCGCGGGCAGGCCGTAATACACCACGCTCAGCAGCACGATCAGCGGAATGCCGCGCACCACCTCGACGTAGGCGTTGCCCAGCGTCCCCAGCAGCGGCACCTGAAAGACCCGGACCACGCCCAGCAGCGTGCCCAGCACCACCGATACGCCCAGCGCGCACAGGCTGACCGCCAGCGTCAGGCCCAGCCCCGACAGCAGCAGGCGGGGATAGTCGCCCGCGAGGATGGTTCTGAACCCTTCGGCAAGTTCGGCCATGCGCTCCGCAGTTTAGGGGCTGTAGGCGGGCGTGTCCCGCCCACAGCCCCACGCCCCATCTGCTAGCCTCCGCCCATGTCCGCGTCTCTCCCTGCCCGCCCCCGCCTGCGCCTGCGCGTCACGGCAGCGGCCGAAGGCTACGTGCGCGCCGGGCATCCCTGGGTCTACGAATCCAGCGTGCGCGAGCAGAACAGGGCCGGCGAGGCCGGGGAACTGGCGGTGATCTACGACCGCCGAGACCGCTTCCTGGCGATTGGCCTGTACGACCCGCATTCGCCGTTGCGGGTGCGCGTGCTCCACGCCGGGCCGCCGGTGACGCTGGACGACGTGTGGTGGGCCGCGCATCTGGAGAAGGCGCTGGCGCGGCGTGAGGCGCTGTTCAGCCCATCCGACACCGACGGCTACCGCATCCTGAACGGCGAGTCCGACGGCTTCGGCGGCCTGGTGGTGGACCGCTACGCGGGTGTGCTGGTCCTGAAGATCTACACGGCGGCGTGGTTTCCGCACCTGGGGCGCATGCTGGACCTGCTGGCCGGACGCTTTCCCGGCTCTGCGATGGTCCTGCGCCTCAGCCGCAACATTCAGACCTTCGCGGCGGAGGCCGGGCTGGCCGACGGTCAGGTCCTGTCCGGAGGGTTGCCGGAGAATCCCGTGGTTTTCCACGAGTCCGGTCTGGCCTTCGAGGCGGACGTGCTGCGCGGCCAGAAGACCGGCTTCTTTCTGGACCAGCGCGAGAACCGGCGGCGGGTGGAGGGGCTTGCAAAGGGAAGGCGGGTGCTGAATGCCTTTTCCTTCTCGGGGGGCTTCTCGCTGTACGCGGCGCGGGGCGGCGCCACCGAAGTCGTCAGTCTGGACCTCAGCCCGCACGCGCTGATGGGGGCAGGGCGCAACTTCGCGCTGAATCCAGAACTGACCACCCCGCACGAAACGGTTCAGGCCGATGTCTTCGACTGGCTGTCGGCCACCCGCCGCACCTTTGATCTGGTCATTCTCGATCCGCCCTCGCTGGCCCGCCGTGAAACCGAGCGGGCCGGGGCCATCCGAGCCTACGGCCGACTGGCGGCGGACGGCATCGCCCGGCTGGCGCGGGGCGGCGTTCTCCTCAGCGCCTCGTGCTCCGCCCACGTCAGCGCCGAGGAATTCTGGGACGCGGTGCGCGCCGCCGCAGGGGCCAGTGGCAGACCGTGGAAGGAACTGGCCACGACCCGCCACGCTCCGGACCATCACGCCTCTTTCGCCGAGGCGCAGTACCTGAAGGCGATTTATCTGGAGCTGGGGTGAAGTTCTGCCGCGCAGGCTGGGGAAGAGGTGCAGGGCAGTTTCCAGCCCCCAACGTCTCTCGTTTCCCAGTCTCCTGCCCCGGCATCTGCTAAGCTGCCCCACATGAAGACCGTGTGTTGCTCCCCCTTGCGGTAAAGCAGCCCCCGTCTGCCATCCGCGCCCCGACTGCTGTTGAGGCGCGGCTTTTTAATGCCTTCCCAATCTCTGAGCACTTCAAGGAGCCGCCCGTGATCACCACCGCCCAGCCGGATTCCAACATCGTCCTGTACGACACCATGCAGCGCCGCAAGGTCCCCTTCGTGCCCACCACGCCGGGGCATGTGGGCATGTACCTGTGCGGTCCCACCGTGTACAGCGGCGCGCATCTGGGTCACGCCAAGAAAGAGGTGGCCTTCGACGTGATCCGCCGGTCCTTCATGCATTTCGGCTACGCGGTGCGCTACGTGGCGAACATCACCGACGTGGGCCACCTGCAAGACGACAGCGACGACGGCGAGGACAAGATCGCCAAACGCGCTGCGCTGGAGCGTCTGGAACCGATGGAGGTGGCCGACAAGTACTTCTGGTCCTTCATGGACGACATGGCCGCGCTGAACGTCCTGCGGCCCAGCATCAACCCGCGCGCCACCGGGCACATCACCGAGCAGATCACATTGATCGAGGAACTGATCACGCGTGGCCACGCCTACGAATCCGATGGCAGCGTGTACTTCGACGTGCGCAGCTGGCCCGAGTACGGCAAGCTGTCGGGCCGCAGAATCGACGATCAGGAGGAAGGGACCCGTGAGGCGGTGCGCGGCGACAAGCGCGACGCCCGCGACTTCGCGCTGTGGAAGCGGGCTGAACCCAGTCACATCATGCGCTGGCCCTCACCCTGGGGCCAGGGCTTTCCAGGCTGGCACATCGAATGCTCGGCCATGAGCCTCAAGTATCTGGGTGAAGGCTTCGACATCCACGGCGGCGGCCTGGACCTGGAATTCCCGCACCATGAGGCTGAGATCGCGCAGGCCGAGGCGGCGGGCCACGCCTTTGCCCGCTACTGGATGCACAACAACATGCTGACCATTGGCGGCGAGAAGATGAGCAAGAGCAAGGGCAACTTCACCACCATTGAGGACGTCCTGAAGCGGCATGACGCGATGGTGGTGCGCTTCCTGCTGGTCAGCAGCCACTACCGCTCGATCACCGAATTCAGTGACGCGGCCTTCGAGGCGGCCAGGAACGGCTACCGCCGCCTCAGCGAGACGCTGCATGAGATCGAGCGCCGCTTCAGTGACGCGCCGGACGGCAGCGACGCCGCGCTGGACCGCCGGATCGAGGCGCACGTTACGGCCTTTGAGGACGCCCTGCGCGACGATTTCAACACCCCCAAGGCGGTGGCGGCCCTGTTCGGGCTGAGCGGTGACCTGAACTCCGCGCTGGCCGCTGGAACCGTCGGGCGGGCCACGCTGGAGAGGGCGCGGGATGCTTTCCGCAACCTGGGCGGCGGTGTGCTGGGCCTCTTTGCCGGAGGCAGCGCGGCCCAGGAGGACGACTCGCAGGTGCTGGGCACCCTGATGGCCTTGGTCCTGAAGGCCCGCCAGAACTACCGCCTGAACAAGCAGTACGCCGAATCCGACGAACTGCGTGACACCCTGACGGCGGTAGGCGTGACCGTGGAGGACACCAAGGACGGCCCACGCTGGCGGCGCTGAATTCGGGGCTGACTGCTGACACCAGCGCAGCCTGAATCCCCAACAGATGGGGGTCTGGCTCAGGTGCGCGGGGCGGCGCCTGGCGACGGTTGCAGGGCCGCCGCGCCCGCATCGGGTGGGTCATGGGGCAGGTCCTCGGCCACGTCTTCCAGATTCATGGCCCGCAGTTCGGGGGCCAGATACGCGGTCACGCCCACCACGATCAGGGTGACGATGCCGCCCAGCCACACGCTGCGGGCCGTGCCCAGCAACTTGGCAGCCACGCCGCTCTCGAAGGCGCCCAGCTCGTTGCTGGCGCCGATGAACATGCCGCTGACCGCGCCCACGCGCCCGCGCATGTGGTCCGGCGCCTTGAGCTGCATGGTGGCGCTGCGGATCACCATGCTGATGCCGTCGAACAGCCCGGCGGCCACCAGCGCGGCCACGCTGAGGACGAAATTCTGGGACAGCCCGAAAACGACGATGCTGACGCCGAAGCCGGCCACTGCCGCCAGCAGCGTCCGGCCGGCGTTGCGCCCTGGCGGGTGACGGGTGGCGTACAGCATCACCAGCAGCGCCCCTACGCTGGGCGCGGCCACCAGCATGCTCAGGCCGATGGGTCCCACCCGCAGGATGTCGGCGGCAAAGATGGGCAGCAGCGCCACCGCGCCGCCGAACAGCACGCTGAACAGGTCCAGCGCCATGCTGCCCACCAGCACCTGCCGCTGAACCACAAAGGCCAGCCCCTCCTTGATGCTCTGCCAGACCGGTTCGCCGGGAATGAAGCGCGGCTTCGGCTTGGGTTTCACGTAGGCCACGCAGCCCAGCGACACCAGCAGCAACGCGGTGGCCACGCCGTACGCGCCCGCCGCACCCACCGAGGCGTACAGCACCCCGCCCAGGGCCGGACCCGCAATGGCCGCCGCCTGCCCCGCGCTGGAGCGCCACGCCGAGGCCCGCAGCAGCAGCTCGCGCGGCACCACCTGGGCCTGGAAGGCGGGCAGCGCCGGATCGGAAAAGCCGCGCGCCATGCCCAGGGTGAAGATCAGGGCCAGAATCGGCCAGATGCCGTAGGCCGTGGCCTGCGGCGCGTACAGCGTGAACAACAGCGCACAGATCGCCTCCACGCTGATGGTGAGCAGCAGGATACGGCGGCGGTCGTTGCGGTCCGCCACCACGCCGCCGAACAGCGCCAGACTGAGGGCCGGGATGGCCTCCACCAGCCCCAGGATGCCCAGGGTCAGCGGATCTTTGGTGATCTGGTACAGCTGATAGGCCACTGTCAGGGCCACGGCGCGGCTGGCCAGCGTGCTGGTCACGGCGGCCACCAGCATGGCGCGGAACTCGGGCAGGCGCAGGACGTCGTGGCTGACCGTGGTCGGGGCTTGGGGCGTGGGGCTCACGCGCGCAGTGTAGGGGCGCGTCCCTGACCTGTCTGAATGAAACTGCACCAGTGACAGCCGGGGCTGTGCCTCCACAGCCCTTCAGGTGCCTGGTCCACGATCCATGACCGGACCCGGTGCGGCCTGGGAACATTCTTTTTTGGAGTTGTCACGTATTCTGAAGGGATGCTGATTCTGGAAGGGAAATATGTGGTGCAGCCGAACAAAAAGCTGGCGATCTACGCCGAGGGCAAGACGCTGCCGGCTGGAACGCTGGAAAGCGATATCGAGGCGTTACAGAAGAACTGTCAGGGCAAGGGCCGCTGCGACGTGCAGGTCAACACCCAGCACGGCATCATGCGCGGCACCCTGATTGAGAAGAAGCCCTACAAGTTCAGCGGCTGGCACTTCGAGGGCCATCTGGCGTTCCCGCCCAAGGCCTGAACCGCCCGGCTGTGAACAGCGCCGCTTCATGTCCCGTTTTCCGGGGATGAAGCGGCGCTGCTTGCTGCCGTGGACCCTGAGCGTGGGCCCCGAGCACCTACCCGGTGACCAGCTCGCCCCAGCGGCCCAGCACCAGATAGATGATCCAGCCGGTCACGGCCACGTACAGCCACACCGGTACAGTCCAGCGCACCCAGGCGCGGTGACGGTTGAAGTAGGGAAGGGCAGCGGGGGCGTCGATGTTGTTCAGGTTGCCGGCCCGCTTCAGGCCGCCCCAGGCGTTCCACAGGGCCACCAGTGCCAGCGGCAGGTTGGCGGCGGCCAGGATAATGTGGCTGATCAGCAGCGTGTAATACGCGGGTTTCCACGCCGCTGGCCCGGTAAAGACCTTCTCATAGCCCAGGGCCAGGCGGGTCAGGTACAGCACCAGAAAGATGGTGGCCAGTGCGCTGGCCGTGAGCATGGCGCGCATGTGCCACACGCGCTTGCCCGTGCGAATGAAGTACACGCCCGTGCACAGGGCGATCCCGCTCAGAACGATCATGATGACCGCCCACTGGTTGATGATTGGTGCCATATCGCCGGGCAGTCTAGGGCCGGGGCCGGGGGCGATATGGCCCGGACCAGGTGAACTTCACGGCGCCAGGGCAGGGGACAGGGCAGGCGAGTCCTGCCCAGCCGGCCTGCTGGCATTTCGCCGGGTCCGGATTTTCCCCTCCCACCCCTGCTGGCCGGTTCCCAGCGGGGGACAATCCGCCGCGACAGGCGGGTAGAATGCGCGTGTCATTCGCCGCCCGGTTTCTGGCAGCCTTCTGCATGGCAGGAACCGGGCGACAAGGGAAGGTGAGAAGTTGAGCAGAACGCTAACTGCCCCGCGCACGCTGCCGGGGGTGTGGTTGCCCCGGCTGGCCTGGGGGGCGCTGGCCTACAACGTGCTGGTGATCCTGTGGGGCGCGGTGGTGCGCCTGACCGGCGCCGGCGCCGGGTGCGGGGACCACTGGCCGCTGTGCAACGGCGTGGTGGTACCGCAGAGCCCCACGCTGCACACGGTGATCGAATTCAGCCACCGCCTGACCAGCGGCGCGAGCGGCCTGCTGGCCCTCGCGCTGGTGGGACTGGCGTTTATGGTCACGCGCCCCGGCCACCCGGCCCGCCTCGGCGCGCTGCTCAGCCTGGGTCTGATCATGTTGGAAGGGCTGGTGGGCGGCGTGCAGGTGCTGCTGGGCCTGACGGCCCAGAGCACCGATCCGGCGCGCGGTCTGGTACAGGGCATTCATCTGGCCAACACCTTCCTGCTGCTGGGCGCGCTGCTGCTCACGGCGCTGTGGGCCTCTGGCCGGCCCGCGTTGAGGCTGCGCGGCCAGGGTCTGGCCGGGCTGTGGAGTCTGACCGGCCTGGGGCTGATTCTGGTGCTGGGCATGGCGGGAGCGGTAACGGCGCTGGGCGACCTGCTGTTCCTGCCGGCCGACGGCTCGCCGCTCAACACCGTGCGGAGCGACTTTTCCGCTACCGCTGGCCTGATCGAGAACCTGCGCGTCGTCCACCCCATGCTGGCGGTGCTGACGGCGGCCTTTCTGGTGTGGCTGGGTCTGTTTCTGCGCCGTGAGCGGCCCTCGCCGGAGGTGAACCGCTGGAGCGCATACCTGTGGGGCGTGCTGGGCCTGCAACTGGTGGCAGGTTTTGCCACCGTGGCGCTCAAGGCCCCGGCGTGGATGCAGCTCACGCATCTGCTGCTGGCCTGCGCGCTGTGGCTGGCGGCCGTGATGCTGGGTTACTGCGCCATGACGGCGCTGCGGACCGCCCGTCCGGCCCCGGTGGGGGTGGCCGCATGACCACCACCGGACTGAGGGGGACGGCGGTGCGGGCCACGTGGCGCGACTACCTGGCCCTGACCAAACCCAAGGTGATCTCGCTGTTGCTGTGGACCACCGTGACGGCCATGTTCATGGCGGCGCGCGGCTGGCCGGGGCTGTGGCTGCTCGTCGTGGTCAGCGTGGCCGGGTTCATGTCGGCCGGGTCGGCGGGCGTGTTCAACATGATTATCGACCGCGACATCGATCTCAAGATGGCCCGCACCGCCAAACGGCCCACCAGCAGCGGCCTGATCAGCATCCGCGAGGCTGCCATCTTCGGCACTGCCCTGCAGGGGTTGTCGTTCGCCATGCTGTGGATCTGGGGCTCGCCGCTGGCCGCATGGCTCAGCCTGGCCGGCTTCGTGACCTACGTGGTCATCTACACCATGCTGCTCAAGCGGCACACCTGGCACAACATCGTGCTGGGCGGGGCCGCCGGGTGCTTCCCGCCGTTGGTGGGCTGGGCCGCCGTCACGGGTGACCTCAACCTGTTCGCGTGGTTTCTGTTCGCCATCATCTTCTTCTGGACGCCGGTGCATTTCTGGGCGCTGGCGCTGATGATCAAGGACGAGTACCGCGAGGTGGGCATTCCCATGCTACCGGTGGTTCACGGCGACAAGCTGACCGTGGCGCAGATCGGTCTGTATGCCATCTACACGGTGGTGCTGTCGTTGATGCCGGTGCTGCTGCGCGAGGTCGGCGCGATCTATTTCTTCAGTGCGGCGGCGCTGGGCGTCTGGCTGCTCGTCCTCTCGTGGCGGCTGTACAAACATGTCTTTGCGGGCCACAAGATCGAGCGCAAGGTGGCCGTGCCGCTGTACCTGTACTCGATGCTGTATCTGGCGATTCTGTTCGTGATGGGCGC
The DNA here is from genome assembly GCF_014647055.1 of Deinococcus aerolatus. Taxonomy (NCBI): domain Bacteria; kingdom Thermotogati; phylum Deinococcota; class Deinococci; order Deinococcales; family Deinococcaceae; genus Deinococcus; species Deinococcus aerolatus. Next base: position 77,627 of record NZ_BMOL01000004.1, read on the forward strand.
GGTGGACCGCATCGTCTTTGCCCAGCTGGGCTGAGGCTTTGCGCCGCACCCAAAGGACACTTGCCCGCCCCCGGCTCTGCTTAGATGGGGCAGGCGCTTGACCGTTCGGTAAGCCCCGCCCATTTCACTGGACGGGCGCGCGGCAGGAAATGCCCAATCTGCCGCGTGAGGCGTTAAACTGCCGGGGATTTACACAAGAAGCATGGGCAAGCACACTCACAGGGCCAGAGCCGGAACACAGGATTCAGGGCACAGGATAAGGAGCGGAAGTTGAATACCATACACCGTCACAGCGACCAGCCTCAGGGGGAGCACCCGCCTCACGGGACGCAGGAGACGCCGACTGGGGGACGCCTGCGGCGCAACCTTGTGCTGACCCTCGTTGCTGGCCTGGGCGCGACGCTGCTCAGCGGATGCGGCTCGGAGCAGCTGATCTCGATTGGCGACCTGTCTTCGGGCTACAACCGCGAGGTTGCCTTCATGAGCGCCTTCGCCATCGCCCTGTCGGTCATCATCTTCGTGGGCGTGTCATATGCGCTGTTCTACACCGTCAACAAGTTCCGCGAGGACAAGCACACCGACGCTCCGGCGCAGTTTCACGGCAACAACCGCCTGGAAATCATTCTGGTGGTTGTGCCGGTGATCATTGTGATGTTCTTGGCGGTGCTGACGGTTCGCAGCATGGCGATCCTCAATCCCGTGCCCGCCCAGGCCACCAAGATCGACGTGCTGGGCCGGCAGTTCTGGTGGAACTTCTCGTACCCCGAGACCACGGCGGATGCGGGCGGGAACGTGGCTAACGGCAACGAGATGATCATGCCCACCAAGCAGAAGGTGGCGCTGACCATCACCAGCGGCGACGTGATCCACGGATTCTGGGCCCCCAACGTCGGCGGACAGCGCGCGGCCATGCCGGCCACACTCAAGACCTGGAACGTCGACACGGACCGTGCGGGCGTGTACCAGGGCAACTGCTCGCAGCTGTGCGGCGGCAGCCACGCCAACATGCGCTACAAGGTGGTGGCGCTGGATCAGGAGCGGTACAACACCTTCCTGGCTGCGGCCAAGGCGTACCGCGCCCCCGAGCCTGTCGCCGACAGCGCCGCGGCACGCGGCTACGCGATCTTCATGCAGGGCAAGCCCGCCACCGGCGCGCTGGCCTGCGCCGCCTGCCACCGCGTGCAGGGCACGCCCGCCGCGGGCGCGGCTGGCCCGGACCTGAGCTTCTTCGGCACCCGCCGCACCCTGGGCGCGGGCATGTGGGAAGCCATGACGCCCCAGCACTGGGAAGCCCCCCAGGCCGCAGAAGCGCTGCACGAGTGGATCAAGCACAGCCCGCTGGTCAAGCCCGGCAGTCTGATGCCCAGCTACGACGGCAGCGAGTATCTGGCCAACGGCAAGAAGGTCAAGGGCGGTGTCCTGACCGACGAGGAGATCGACGACGTGGCCGCGTACCTGCGGACCCTGAAGCTGCCTGAAGAGGCCAACTACTGGAACGACACGCCCGTCTACGGTTCGGCAGACGCAGCTGAGAATCCGGCCCCAACGGCCACGACTTCTAGCGCCACACCGGGAGGTAAGCAGTGACCATTCAGGCTCCACAGCAGGTTCCCAGTCACGCACCCTCGGCCCGGCCCAGTGCCTGGGAAGTCCTCAAGGACTACATGATGACCACCGATCATAAAAAGATCGGGACGCTGTACATCCTGACCAGCATCATCGGCTTTGCCATCGCCGGATTCCTGGCCGTCGCCATCCGGATTCAGCTGGCCGTGCCGGACAACACCTTCCTGATCGGCACCACCTACAACCAGGTGCTGACGCTGCACGCCGCGCTGATGATCTTCTTCTTCCTGATTCCGATTGGCCTGTTCGGCTTCGGGAACTGGTTCCTGCCGCTGCAGCTCGGCGTGCGGGACGTGGCCCTGCCACGCGTCAATACGTTTGCTGTGTGGCTGTTCATCTTTTCGCTGATTCTGGTGATTGTGGGCCTTGCCAACGGCGGCGCGCCCAGCGTCGGCTGGACCTTCTATTACCCCCTGAGCGTGGACGCCAACCAGACCGGCGTGTCCGTGCTGATGGTGGCCCTGACCCTCAACGGCATCGCCTCGCTGCTGGGTAGCGCCAACTTTGCCGCCACCATTGTCAACATGCGCGCCCCCGGCATGAGCCTGTGGAAGATGCCCATCTTCGTGTGGGCGATCTTTTCCACCTCGATCCTGCAGCTGATCTCGCTGGGCGGCCTGACGGCGGCGGCGCTGGTCACGTTCCTGGAACTCAAGTTGGGCCTGAGCATGTTCAACCCCGGCATCGGCGGTGTGCCGGTGATGTTCCAGCAGTTCTTCTGGTTCTACTCGCACCCTGCCGTGTACGTGATGCTGCTGCCCTACCTGGGCATCGGCGCGGAGGTGGCCTCCACCATGGCCCGCAAGCCGCTGTTCGGCTACCGCGTGATGGTGTACTCGCTGCTGGGCATTGTGCTGGTCTCGCTGCTGGTGTGGGCCCACCACATGTTCGCCGTGGGTCTGCCCGAGTCCTGGCAGATCGCCTTCATGATCGCCACCCTGATTGTGGCAGTTCCTACCGGGGTCAAGATCTTTAACCTGATCGGCACCCTGTACGGCGGACGCATCATCATGAAGACGCCCACGTACTGGCTGGTCGGCTTCATCTTCAACTTCCTGATCGGCGGCATCACCGGCGTGGCGCTGGGTATGATTCCCTTTGACTATCAGGTCACCATGTCGTACTTCGTGGTGGCGCACTTCCACAACGTGATGATGTTCGGCACGGCGTTCCTGGCGATGGCGGGCCTGTACTACTGGTGGCCCAAGATGACCGGGCGCTTCATGGACGAGAAGCTGGGCATGTGGCACTTCTGGCTGTTCATGGTGGGCTCGTGGATGACCTTCCTGCCGCAGTACATTCTGGGCCTGCTGGGCATGCCCCGCCGCTATTACACCTACCCCGCCGGCAACTTCGCCTGGACCGAGCTGAACTTCATCTCCACGCTGGGCGCGCTGACGCTGCTGGCTGGCGGCGTGGTGTGGTTCTGGAACATGTACATCACCGCCAAGAAGCCCGCCACGGCGTCCAACAACCCCTGGGGCGGCTACACGCTGGAATGGACGGCGGCCAGTCCACCCGCCGCGTACAACTTTGCTCACGAATTCCCCACCACCTTCCCCACCGAGCGCCCCCTGTACGACTGGGAGAAGAACGGCGACACCCTGACCCCGGTGGACCCCAAGACCATCCATCTGCCGCAGGACAGCATCTGGCCCTTCGTGACCGCTGTCGGCCTGCTGCTGATGGGCTATGGCCTGAGCTTCGGCTGGTTCAGCAACTACACCCCGGCCGGCGGCCTGCAGCCCTTCTTTGAAGCGTCTGCGGGGCACGTCTTCGCCAGCGTGGTGCTGTACCTGAGCTTCCCGGTGTTCTTCTGGGGCCTGTTCAAGTGGGCCGGAACGCGCGAATACGCAGTGCCGGTGGCCCACCACCACCTGACCAAGTACGACAACGGGTTCATGGGCATGGCGTGGTTCATCATCTCCGAAATTGGCCTGTTCGGCGTGCTGATCGCCGGGTATGTGTACCTGCGCATCAGCGGTCTGGCCGATCCGCCTGCCCTGCGCCCCAACGTGTGGCTGGCCGCGCTGAACACCCTGATTCTGGTGTCGTCCTCGTTCGTGCTGCACCGCGCCGAGCAGGACAACCACCACGGCAAGCTGACCCGCTTCCGCCTGGGCCTGTTCGTGACGCTGCTGCTGGGCGCGGCCTTCATGCTGTTCCAGGTCTACGAGTTCTCGCTGTTCGGCGCCGAGAGCGACTGGAAACAGAACCTGTGGCAGGCGTGCTTCTTCATCATCGTCGGCCTGCACGGGCTGCACATTCTGATCGGCGGTGTGGGCGTGGCCCTGCCGTACTACCAGGCCATGACCGGCAAGATGGACAAGTACAACCACGGCTCGATCACGCCCGCCAGCATGTACTGGCACCTGGTGGACGTGGTGTGGCTGCTGATCGTGGCAATCTTCTACGCCTGGTAGCTGGAAACTGCAAGGCCTGGAAGGGTAGGAGTGGAGACCGCAGCGATGCGTCTCCACTCTTTTTCTGTAGACCCTGGTGGCCCGCTGCCGCGTGCTGCTTTCAGGGGACACCCTGCCCGCCCGCCGCGTCCTAGCCTGGGGGCATGAAGTGGCTGACGGGCATCTTGTTGGGCATAGCGCTGATTCTGGGTGGTCTGCTGGTGGTGCGGCAGACCAGTCCCAGCGTGACGGCGGGCACGGCGCTGGACCACCCGCTGGCCCTGCCTGCCCTGAACCTGGTGGATGACCGGGGCAGGGTGGCCACGCTGGCCCAGGGCGACGGGCGCATGCGGCTGGTGTTTTACGGCTTCGTGCGCTGTCCGGACGTGTGCCCGGCCACCCTGGCGAGCCTGAAGAACAGCCTTGAACGGCTGACGCCGGGGCAGCAGGACAAAGTGCAGGTGCAGTTCATCACGGTGGATCCCACCTTCGACACGCCGCAGGTGGTGCGCAATTACCTGGACCGCTTCGATTCGTCCTTCACCGGCCTGACGGGAGACGCCGACACCATCGACGAGGCGGCCAGGGTCATGTTCGTGGCAAACGTCAAGCCCCAGCCGGTCATAGACCACAGCGTCCACGGCATGGCACCGGCAGGGTCGGGGGCCAGCAACGCGCAGGCCGCCGGGGCCGGGGCTGCAGAGGCCGCCCGCATTCACGGCGATCAGGTGAGCGTGGTGGACGCGCAGGGCCAGTTCGTGCGCGTCTACAGCAACTCTGACGTGATCAGCGGCGCGTTGCAGCAGGATCTGCCGGGCCTGATCCGGTTGTACGGGCCGTGAAGGCAGGGCATAGCGTCCACCGTCTAGGCGGTCCACTGCCAACCTCTGCTATCCTGCCGGGTGCGGGGGAACGTTCGGCCGCGCCACCTTCAGCCCCCTGTGGACTGGGGGGGTGAGGAAAGTCCGGGCACCGCAGGGCAGGATGCCAGCTAACGGCTGGTCGGCGAGTCAAGTGCCCACGTCGCGCGCCTGCGCGTGGGTGGCGGCGAAGCCGAAGGACAGTGCCACAGAAACTTAGACCGCCAGCTTCCATTCAAGGCCGGGCGTGGGCCGGGGCTGGTCAGGGTGAAACGGTGCGGTAAGAGCGCACCAGGCCGCAGGGAGACCTCGCGGCGTCTGGTAAACCCCATCCGGTGCAAGACCCGACAGTGCGCGAGGAACGGCCCGTTCCAGTGACCGCCAGGATGGTCGCAACGAGGCGCGGCGGCGACGCCCGCCCCAGAGAGATGGCCGAACAGTCACTTTCAAGTGATGGACAGAACCCGGCTTACAGTTCCCCCGCACCACCCGCCGCCTCTCCTGTTCCGGGAGGGGCGGTCTCCTGTGGCGGTCTGGGGCCGCCCACCAGTTTCAGGCCAATCAGCGCGGCGATCAGCAGCGCGATCAGCACCAGCCGCGCCGGGCTGAGGCTCTCGCCGAACAGCGCCGTGCCCATGAACACCGCGCCCACCGCCCCGATGCCCGTCCAGATGGCGTAGGCGGTGCCCAGCGGAATGGTCTTGATGGCCCGCGACAGGAAGTTGAAGCTGAAATAGGCACACACCAGAAAGACGTAGATGAACTGCGGGCGCGTCTGCTCCAGCTTCAGCGCGGTGGCAAAACCGATTTCCAGAACACCTGCCAGGATCAGCCAGTGCCAGCCGGTCCAGCCCCGGAGGGTCAGCCCCCTCACGGAACCAGCCGCAGGCCGATAATCAGCCCCACCACGGCGGTCAGCAGCCCCAGCCGCAGCGGCGTGGCCGACTCGCGGAAGAAGACGATGCCCACCAGCGCCGTGCCCACCGCCCCGATGCCGGTCCACACGGCGTAGACCGTGCCCAGCGGAATGGTCTCCAGTGCCCGACTCATCATCAGGAAGCTCGCGATGGTGAACACCACGAAGAACAGGGTGGGCCAGGTTTTCCTAAAACCGTCGCTGAGTTGCAGGCAGGTGGTGAAGCCGATCTCGCACAGGCCGGCCAGCAGCAGGGCAGTCCATCCCACGTGAATCTCCTTTGCGGATTTAGCAACGGTGTGCTAAATGCATGTCCCAGGAATACCACAGCCGGGCGGTTCTGGCAAGAGTGTGCTAAAACAACCCTCTATGCCCCGCATCGTTGACCATGACCAGCGCCGCGCCGAGCTGACGGAAGCGGTGTGGAGCCTGATCCGTGAGCAGGGGCTGGCTGGGGTGACGATCCGGAACCTGTCGCAGCGCAGCGGGTGGTCCAGCGGGGCCATTCGCCACTACCTGCCCAACCGTGAGGCCATCCTGGCCTTTGCCGCCGGACAGATCGGCGAGCGGGCGAGGCAGCGGATTCACGCTGTGCCCGTCACGGGTGATCAGGTTCAGGACTTTCTGAACTGCCTGGAAGTGACGTTGCCGCTGGACGGAGAGGGCCGGGTGTGGCTGGAGGTATGGCTGGTCTTCGTGGGCGCGGCAGTCAGCGATCAGGACTTTGCCGACGCCGAGGGCGTGCTGTACCGCGACTTGAACGCGGTTTTTGTGGAGGCACTGGGGCAGTTTGACCGGCGCGGCTGGCTGCCCGCGCACACGCCCGGGGCAGCGGCCACCGAGATCCATGCCCTGCTGGACGGCCTGAGCGTTCATCTGCTGCTGCACCAGATCACGCGGGAACAGGCCAGGGTAACCCTGAGGGCCGCCGTCTCGCGCATGGTGGTTGGTCCGGCGGCCTCACCCTGAGCGCCGCTCAGTTTGTCTGACGTGCGTCCACGGCGGCCAACACGAATCCGGCGATCAGCAGCACGCCGCCAACCGGGGTGATGGCGCCCAGCCACGTCATGCCGGTGAGGGCAAGAATGTACAGCGTGCCGCTGAAAACCACGGCCCCGCCCAGCAGCAGCGCGGGCGCGCGACGCTGCTCCGGGCGCGTGCCCAGCACCAGCAGGGCCAGCGCGGCGTACATCTGGTAGCGCACGCCGGTCTCGAAAGTGGCCAGCAGTTCCGGCGTCAGGCTGGCCTTCAGCGCGTGGGCGGCGAAGGCCCCCAGCGCCACGCCCAGCGCCGCCAGCACGGCCCCGGTCTGAAACGCGGGCAACGGGGCGGCGGGGGCGGTGGAACGCGACGGATGCATTCCCCCAGCCTAGGGAGAATGGGGTGGGGATTTGTCCCTGCGGGTGGGCCACCGTGGGGGAGGGGAGCAGTGTCACCGGCCCAGCCCCCATTTCCCGCTCAGGAGTGCTAATTTGCTGTTCAGAGCGGGCTCCTGCGGCCCGGCCCAGCCTCTGAATTTCTGAACTTCAGACCAGCCTCGGGGGAGATGGGTGGGAGAATGGGGAAGAAACGAGGGCAATTCAGGGGAAAACGTGGGAACTGGTGGTAATTCGTGGGAGGGCTTGTTACACTCCTGCATACAACCTGAAGCTCTTCTTTATGCGCCTTTCAGGTTGAAAGGCAGGCCCCACCGCCATGTCCCCCATGTGGGACCGGGTGGGAACAGCTGAAAAAGGAGTGGAAGAGGATTTGCCGTTCGGAGAGTACCCCTACACCATCGACGATAAGGGACGCGTGGTCATGCCACCAGCCTTTCGGGAATTCGTCGAGGACGGCATGATCCTGACCCGCGGCATGGAAGGCTGCCTGTACGTGTTTCCGCTGGCCAGCTGGCGGCGCGTGGAAGAACAGCTGGAAGGCCTGCCCCTGACCGACGCCGAGTCGCGGTCGTTTGTGCGGTTCTTCTACTCCGGCGCCAGCAAGGCGCGGCTGGACAACCAGAGCCGCGTCTCCGTGCCCCAGCCGCTGCGGACCTTCGCGGCACTTGACGGTGACGTCGTGGTGGCCGGCGCCCCCGGCCGCCTGGAACTATGGAGTCCCCAGCGGTGGGACGCCGCCATCAGCGCCGTTCAGGACAATCCCCCCAAACCCGATCTCCTTATCAATTTTGTGGCGTGACTCGCATGAACAACAATGCTCCTGACCCCTCCAGCGACTCCCCGCCCACCCCTGTTGCCCCGGCCCTGACCCATGTGCCCGTACTGTCCGCCGAGGTGCTGGCCGCCCTGAACCCCGCCCCCGGCAAGGTCTTCGTGGACGGCACGCTGGGCGGCGCGGGCCACACCCGGCTGCTGCTCGCGGCGGGCGCCGCCGTGTACGGCATCGATCAGGATCCCTTTGCCCTGGCCCGCGCCCGCGAGGCGGGGCTCGACGGCCTGAGCATGCTGGAGGGCAATTACCGCGACATGGCGGCCCTGCTCGCCGGGGCGGGCGTGACCGAGGTGGACGGCGTGCTGCTCGACATCGGCGTCAGCTCATTTCAGCTGGACGACACGGACCGCGGCTTCTCGTACCACAGCGAGGCCCCGCTGGACATGCGCATGAGCCAGTCCGGCGAGAGCGCTGCCGAGGTGGTCAACACCTACCCCGAAGCCGAGCTGGCCTCGATCATCTACGAATACGGCGAGGACCGCCTGTCGCGCCGGATCGCGCGCGGCATCGTGTACGCCCGCGAGAAAGCGCCCATCGAGACCACCGTGCAGCTGGCCGAGATCGTCAAGCGCGCCTACCCCGGCTTCAGCAAGGGCATCCACCCGGCGCGGCGCACCTTTCAGGCCCTGCGGATTCACGTCAACGATGAGCTGGGGGCGCTGCGTGACGGTCTGGAAGCTGCCCAGGCCCTGCTGCGGCCCGGCGGACGGCTGGCCGTGATCAGCTTTCACTCGCTGGAAGACCGCATCGTCAAGCGCTTTCTGCTGGGCAGCGCCGCCCTGCGCCCACTGACCAAGCGGCCGGTGATCGCCGCAGAGGACGAGCTGGCCACCAATCCGCGCGCCCGCAGCGCCAAACTGCGCGGCGCCGAGAAGCTTGACCCGGAGGTAGGCGCATGACCTCGCCGCGGTTGCGCCTGGGCAGCCCCGATCTGAGCGAGACCACCTGGCGCGGGCGGGCGCTGCGCTACGTGGTCATCTACCTGGCCCTGGCCCTGGCCCTGATCGGGGCACGCTACTTCACCCAGGAGATCCGTCCGGTGTTGCGGGCGGCCCAGGAACGCGAGGCCGACCTGCTGATCCAGCGCAACGATCTGGCGGTGCAGGTCCAGATTCTGGAAAACCCCCAGCGGATCCGTGACTGGGCCTTTGCCAACGGCATGATCCGGTTTGCCGAGGCCCCCAAGGAAACTCAGGCCATCCTGCCGCTGCCCCCCCCATCTGTGGTTCGCCCGGCCCCGTCCAGCCCAGAGAAGCCCAGCACTGAGCAATCCAGCCCAGAGCAATCCAGTGCAGCCCAACCCAGCCCACCGCCGCCCGCCCAGACAGCCCCGCCCCAGCGTCCGTACAGTCGCCCGGACCAGCCCGACCGCACCGTGGAGGTGAGAACGCAGTGGAGGTAAAGATTCGCAACCGGTCCCGTTTGATGCAGCTTCTGGCGACGGTGCTGTGCCTGAGCCTGGTGTGGGCCTACGCCCAGCTGGAATGGAACGTGCCGCAGGGGGCGCAGCGCAGTCTGGTGCAGTCGCGCGGGACCATTACCTCCAGCGACGGCAAGGTGCTGGCCCAGAGCATGGACGGCAAGCGGGTCTACCCCCAGGGGCGTCTGGCCGGGCAGGTGCTGGGCATGATGGGCACCACCAACGGACTGGAAGGGCTGGAATATGCCTATGACCGCAATCTGGCCTCGGGGCAGGACCTGCGCCTGACCATCAACACCAGTGTGCAGGCGGCGGCCGAGTCCGCGCTGAGCAAGGCCGTGCCCGAGCACCAGGCGGAGTACGGCTCGGTGGTGGTCATGGAAACCCGGACGGGACGCGTACTGGCTGCGGCCAGCTACCCCCCCTTCGATCCCAACACCTGGCGCGACTTTCCCCTGGACGCCCGGCGCAACCGCCCCTTCCTGGACGTGTACGAGCCGGGGTCCGTGATCAAGGGCCTGGTGGTGGCCGCCGCGATCAACGAGGGCATGATCACGCCAAAGACCACCTTCGACACCCCCATGCGCCGTCATGTGGGCGGGCGCTGGGGCAGCGTTATCAATGACTCGGTGCAGCATCCTCCCACCCTGACCACCCAGCAGGTGCTGCGCTACAGCAGCAACGTCGGCATGAGCCACATTGTCGAGCCGTTCAAACCCGAGAAGCTGCGGAACTACCTGACGAGTTTTGGCTTCGGCACCTACCCCGACATGCCGGTGGTGCCTGCCGCCACCGGCCAGCTGCAGCCGCTGCGCAAATGGGACGATCTGGTGCGCGTGACCAGCTCGTTCGGTCAGGGCATGAGCACCACCACCCTGCAACTGGCCTCCGCCTACAACGCCCTGGCCAACGACGGCCTGTTCCTGCCCCCGCAACTGGTTGAGGGTGTGGCGGGCAACGGGGAGCGACGGGAGATTCTGCGCCCTGACGTGGCCCGGACCACCCGCAACATGCTGCAGGCCGTGATCGAGGAGGGAATTCCGCACCAGGCCGGGATCAAGGGCTACGCGCTGGGCGGCAAGACCGGCACGGCCCAGGTCGTGGTCGACGGACGCTACTCGTCCACCATCTACAACAGCGTGTTTACCGGGTTCTTCCCGGTTGACGCCCCCCGCATGACGGTGGTGGTCATGGTTCACGGCGCGAAGATTGGCCACCACGGCTCCATGCTGGCCGCGCCCATTTTCCGTGAGATCTCGGCCGAGGTGCTGTCCCACTGGGGCGCGGTGCCCAGGATCGAGGCCCCCAGAACCACCGAGAAATAATAGCCTCGTCGCAGGAGGGCCATAACGAGCCCGAGCGCGCTTCTCTCTGAGTGCCGGCTGAGTGCATTCCCTCCCTGTTCCTGGTGGATTGGGGGGGATGCTACAGGCCCGGTCAGCGGGTGAACTGGCAATTGTGACACGCTGCCTGATCCAGGCCGAAATGCACCCGTTAGGGCCGCCTGTATGCACGGCAGCCATAAAAATATGCGTTTGAACATGAGGACGGGCAAGCTCTCTTGCACCGGCTCTCATTTTTCTATGTCAGTCAGAGACGTAGTTTTTTGACTTCTTTAGACCGTGGCTAAAATTATGGCCTCTTTTTGTGAGACCGCAGACAGGCTGGGCTCATATGCTGGTGATGTTGACCCCGTAGGCTCAGCGCTGAGGTCGGGGGTATCTTGACTGCTGCCCTCAGGCTTAACCACGATTCATTTCTATGCAGCGCCGTCCGCCTGTCGGTGGCGCTCCAGACGGGGGTTGTTCCGCCGCCCACGTCCCAAGGAGAACACATGGTTTCAACACTCAACCGCTGGGCCTTCGGGGCCCTGTTCAGCCTCGCTGGTCTGGCCAGCGCCACCCCTGCCCTGCCTGCCAGCACGCTGGCCAGCGACGCCGTCCGTCAGGCCATGGTGGTCACGCCGCCCGCACCCGTCGAGGCCCCCCGGGCCGTAACGGTCCGGCAGCCTGCGGCGCCCCAGCAGACCCAGGCCGCGCAGAACCGCGCCGCCGCCGTGGCCCAGGCCCAGGTGGCTCCGGTGGCCGCCATCACCGCGCGTGGCCGTTCGGCCGTCGTGCGCGCCACCGCCTACAACAGCCTGGCCGCGCAGACCGACAGCACGCCGTTTATCACGGCCACCGGCACCCGCACCCGCCCCGGCGTGGTGGCCCTGAGCCGCGACATGCTCCGCTCCTTTCCCTACGGCACCCGCATCACCATCGAGGACCTTAGTGGCCGATACAACAACCTGCTGAAGGGCCGCGTGTTTATCGTCGAGGACACCATGGCCGCCCGCAAGACCGGCAGCCTGGACATCTGGATGGGCAGCCGCCGCGACGCCCTCAACTTCGGCGCGCGGCAGGTGCGGATCACGGCGATTCGCTGAGCCTCTGTCCATTAAAGGATTCAGACCGCCTCTCGGGGCGGTTTTTTCTTTGTCTTCGTGCAGGCGGCTGGATGCGGCGCCTTGCAGGGCACGTCTGCTATCCTCCGCTTCGCATGTCCCGCGCCCGCACGTCCTCTGCCCGCCCGGCCCGCGCCGGTTCCGGCAGTCTGGCGTGGTCGCTGGCCCGCGCTCACCTGTCGCGGCGGCGCACCCAGAACGTGCTGACCATTCTGGGCATCGCTGTGGGGGTCATGGCGCTGATTGCCGCGCTGAGCCTGACCAACGGGTTTACCCGCGCCCTGGTGGACGCGACGCTGCGCGCCAGCCCGCACCTGAGCCTCAACGCGTTCAGCCCCGCCGGGCGTGACCCCGAGATGGAACGGGCCATCCGGGCAGATTCGCGTGTGGCGGCCTTCACGCCCTTTGTGGCCGATAAGGGGCTGCTGACCCGCCCGGCAGGGCTGGGCAACCGCGCCGGCGTGGACTTCGCCACCCTGTTCGGGGTGACGCCCCAGGCCGCGCAGGTGCTGCAACTGCCGCCCGGTCAGAACGAACTGCTGTCCACGCTGGGCCCCGGCGAGATTCTGCTGGGCTCGGCGCTGGCGCGCAGCATTGGCGGCTTCACCGGCGACGAGGTCCGGCTGCTCAACAGCACCCAGCGCCGGGGCAGTTTCACGGTCAAGGGCCTGTTTACCACCGGCAACTACCTGATCGACAGCGCCTACGCCTTTACCAGTCTGGACACCCTGCAGAAGTTGCAGGCCACCGCCAACATCACGGGCTACCAGTTGCGCCTGAACGATCCCGGTCTGGCGCCGGCGGTTGGCCTTGACCTGACCCGCACCCGTGCCTACAGCCCGCTGCCGTGGCAGAGCATCTACGGCACGCTGCTGGATCAGCTGGCCCTGCAAAAGAAAGTCATCGGGTTCGTGGTGTTCCTGATTGTGATCGTCGCGGCCTTCGGCATCGCCAACGTGCTGACGCTGGCCGTGTTCGAGAAGACCCAGGAAATCGCCATTCTGCGCGCCATCGGGGCCACGCGCGGGCTGATCACGCGCATCTTCTTGCTCGAAGGGCTGGTGCTGGGGCTGGGCGGGCTGCTGGTGGGCAACCTGCTGGGCCTGGGCATCAGCGCGTACTTCACGGTGCGCCCCTTTCAGATTCCCGGTGACCTGTACTTCATCACCTCGTTGCCGGTGGAAGTGCGCTGGACGGACCTGCTGGGTGTCAACGCCGTGGGGCTGGTCACCACCCTGCTGGCCGCCCTGATTCCCGCGCGCCGCGCCGCGAGCATCGAACCGGCACGCATTATCCGCTGACGCGGGAGGGGAGCCACGGGCACGCCAGCCTGGGTGCTGAACTGTGCGGGCAACGCTTTGCAGGCAAGGTGGAGTGCCTGCCTGTTATGAAAGGCCGCCTCACGCCCAGCAGCGGGCGTGAGGCGGCCAGAAAGAAACCCGTGGCTCAGGGCTTTTGCACCAGCGCGCTGCCGCCGCCGCCGCGTCTGGATTCAGTGGCCGCCGTGACCTTGCCGCCTTCGCCGAACTGGATCAGCGCCAGTTTGCCGTTGGCGTCGGTGGTGGCCCACTTGTGTCCCATGGCCTCCAGCGCCCTGGCCAGCGGGGTGGTCTCGCCGCCCTGGTCCACGGTGGTGGTGGCCCCGTTGCGCTGGGAGTAGCGCGGCGCGTCCACGGCCGCCTGGGCAGGCATGCCCCGGTCCAGAATGTTCATGATGGCCTGGCCCACCGTGGTGATGATGGTGGAGCCGCCCGGACTGCCCAGCGCCAGCACCGGCTTGCCGTCCTTGAGGACGATGGTGGGACTCATCGACGAGCGAGGCCGCTTGCCCGCTTCGGGAATGTTGGGATGGGGGGCCACCGCGTCGAAATCGGTCAGCTCGTTGTTCAGCAGGAAGCCGTGGCCGGGCACCACCATGCCGTTGCCGCCAATCGATTCGATGGTGAAAGTGTAGGCCACGACGTTGCCCTGGGCGTCGCTGACGGTCAGGTGGGTGGTGCTCTGACCCTCCAGACTGGCGGGAGCGGGCAGCAGCGGGATGCTGGGATCGGTCTGGAACTTGAAGGGGTTGCCCGCCGCGACTGCCCCGGCCGCCGCCCTGTCGCCGATCAGGGCACGCCGCTGCGCCGCGAACTCCTTGCTCAGCAGGCCCGTCTGCGGCACGTCGGTGTATTCGGGGTCTGCCATGTACGCGCCCCGGTCTGCGAACGCCAGCCGCGAGGCCTCGATGTAACGGTGGTAGGCGTCGGCCTCGCTGAGCTTGGCAATGTCGTAGCCTTCCAGAATGTTGAGTGTCTCGCCGATGGTCAGGCCGCCGCTGGAGGGGGGCTGCATCCCGTAGACCGTGTACCCCCGGTAGGTGTTGACGGTGGGCTGGCGAATCCGGGCCTCGTAGTTCGCCACGTCGGCCAGCGCCCAGTTGCCCTTGCGGACGTTGGCGGTGCTGCCAGGGGCAACGGGCGGGGTGTTGACCGTGTCGACCATCGCCTGTGCGATGGAGCCGGTGTAGAACGCCTGTGCGCCGCCGGCTGCGATGGCCTCGTAGGTGCGGGCCAGGTCCGGGTTGTTGATCCGGCTGCCCACGGCGGGGAGAGTGCCGCCCGGCAGGTACAGCGCGGCGGAACTGGTAAACGTCTTGAAGCGGTCCAGGTTGTCCTTGATCTGGCTCTGGAAGTAGTCGTCCACCACGTAGCCGCTTTTTGCCAGGGCGATGGCGGGGGCCAGCACCTCGGCAAAGGATTTGGTGCCGTAGCGCCGCAGCGCCTCCTGCCAGCCCATGACGGTGCCGGGAATGCCCGCCGACAGACCGCTGGTCACGCGCTCGCCAAAGGCAATCGGCTTGCCGCCCTCCAGAAACACGGTGGGCGTGAACGACGCGGGGGCCATCTCACGGTGGTCGATGGTGATGACCCGGCCTTCCTTGGCCAGATACACGACCATGAAGCCGCCGCCGCCCACCCCGCACGAAAACGGCTCGGTCAGACCCAGGGTGGCCGCGGCGGCGACGGCCGCGTCCACGGCGTTGCCGCCCGCCTCCAGAATCTTCATGGCTGCCACGCTGGCGTCGTGGTCCACGGTGGCCACCGCGCCGCCCGTGCCGGTGGCCGAGGGCACCTTGGCCCCGCCTGCCCCCACCTGTGCCCCGCCCGGCCCGCCCTGGCCCAGCAGCAGCGCCGCGCCCAGCAACAGGACTCCCCGTTTCAAGCTGTGTTTCATCTTTCCCTCCCCGGGTGAATGAAGCGAACTGTGACGTGTGGAGCTTTCAGCATGCCATACGGCTGCGGGGCAGGTCCAACCGCCACCCTCCACCGAACCCAGATGTACCGAACCCAGAAGTTGCGAACAGGCTGACCGCTAGCCCCGGACCTCTGCCGCCAGATTCAGCGCCGCCTTCTTCAGGGTCACGGCCCCCTGGCCCGACGCCAGAATCTCGCCGGTGTGGCCGTCCACCACCCGGGCCACCGCGCGACTGGCCCCGCTGCCGTCCGGTTCCACCACCAGTTCCAGCCGCTGACCCGGCCCCAGGTTCTGCGCGGCGTAGTTCAGGACCCAGTCGCCCCAGTTGACGTTCTCGGGCTTTGGGGCGCTGGCCCTGGCTTCCTGCTTCTCGCGGTAGGCCTGGGTCTTCTGGTCCACGTGCGTGCGGATGATCTCGTAGCGTTCGGGAGCGCTCAGGGTGCCCATCGCCACCTCCGCGCCGCTGTCCGGGTGGTACACGGTGGCGTCGGCGTCCAGTTTCTTCACCACGCTGGCCATGATCCGCACCTCGGCGGCGGGCAGGTCCCAGGGCGGGGCGTCGGCGTCCTCCTCGCCTTCGCGCTGGGGAGGCATCACGCCTTCCACCAGCCGGGCCACCACGCGCTGCTGTTCCGGCTCCAGCTCAGTGACCAGTTTCGCGGCGGCCCTGAAGGTCCGGGCCTGGGCCTCGTTCTTCGGCTGGATGCCCAGCGGGTCCAGCACCTTCGCCACGTCCGCCGCCTCCATCAGTCGCCCAGCCTGCGGCGGCGTGAAGCCCCAGCGGTCTTGCAGGTACGCCTCGAAGGAGTCGTGGCCCACGCGGAAGAATTCATTGTCGCGGATCTCGCTCAGGGCCTGTCCGGTGCGGCGGAAATCGCGCAGGCCGTCGCGCACGGTGGTTTCCAGGGCGCTCAGGCGGGCCTTCTGGTGGGGTTCGAGTTGTTCGGGCATGGCAAAACCTCCAGGGAATCTGCGGTAAATGTTACGCGTTGTTGTTCCTGCCGTGGTGACATGAGATGGGCATCGTGACTGTGCGGGTGACGCCCGGGTTCAGGGCTGTCCGACATATGATGGGGGCATCGCCCCACTGGGGCAAGGAGGAACTCAGCATGACTTCGAAAACGGCGATGAACCTGTTTGACGCGCGCGACACCCTGACCACCCAGAGCGGACAGAAACTCTACTTCTACAACCTGAACAAGTTTGAGGAGCAGGGCCACGACATCTCCAGAATGCCGGTGAGCATCAAGGTGCTGCTGGAAAGCGTGTTGCGCGAGGCCAACGACTACGACGTGCGCCGCGAGGACGTGCTGACGGTGGCCGGCTGGAGCCCCACGAACGACGAGGTGGAAATCCCCTTCAAGCCCGCCCGCGTGATTCTGCAGGACTTCACGGGCGTGCCTGCCGTCGTCGATCTGGCGGCCATGCGCAGCGCGATGGTGGCGATGGGCGGCGATCCCAACAAGATCAACCCCCTGATTCCCGTCGATCTGGTGATTGACCACTCGGTGCAGGTGGACGAGTTCGGCACCGAGTTCGCGCTGGCCAACAACATGGCCATCGAGTTCGAGCGCAACCGCGAGCGCTATGAGTTCCTGCGCTGGGGCCAGCAGGCCTTCGACAACTTCGGCGTGGTGCCGCCGGCCTCCGGCATCGTGCACCAGGTCAACCTGGAGTACCTGGCCAAGGGCGTGCAGAGCCGCCCCGAAGGCGACGGCGTCGTGGTGTATCCCGACAGCCTGGTGGGCACGGACTCCCACACCACCATGATCAACGGCCTGGGCATCGTGGGCTGGGGTGTCGGCGGTATCGAGGCCGAGGCGGTCATGCTGGGCCAGCCGATCTACATGCTGATGCCGGAAGTGGTGGGCTTCAAGATCACGGGCCGCATGCCGGAAGGCGCCACCGCCACCGACCTCGCGCTGCGCGTGACCCAGATGCTGCGCGAGAAGGGCGTGGTCGGCAAGTTTGTGGAGTTCTACGGCGCAGGCCTGAGCAACATGACCCTGCCGGACCGGGCCACGATTGCCAACATGGCCCCCGAGTACGGCGCAACCATGGGCTTTTTCCCGGTGGACGATGAGGCGCTGCGCTACCTGCGCCGCACCGGCCGCCTGGAAGACGAGATCGAGCTGGTCGAGGCGTACTACAAGGCGCAGAACATGTTCCGCACCGACGAGACGCCAGACCCCGTGTTCACCGACACCATCGAGCTGGACCTGGGCAGCATCGTTCCCAGCCTGGCCGGCCCCAAGCGCCCGCAGGACCGCGTGAACCTGAACGACATGCACACCGTGTTCGCCGAGGCGCTGACCGCTCCCATCAATGCGCGTGGCTTCGAGCTGCCCGCCGACAAGTTGGACGCGCAGGGCCAGATCACCGGCACCGACATGAAGATCGGCCACGGCGCGGTCACGCTGGCGTCCATCACCTCCTGCACCAACACCAGCAACCCCAGCGTGCTGATCGCTGCCGGGCTGGTGGCGAAGAAGGCCGTGGAGCTGGGCCTGATCGTCAAGCCCTGGGTCAAGACCTCGCTGGCCCCCGGCAGCCGCGTGGTGACCGACTACCTGGAAAACGCGGGCCTGCAGAGCTACCTGGATCAGATTGGCTTCAACACTGTCGGCTACGGCTGCATGACCTGCATCGGCAACAGCGGCCCGCTGCCCGAGCCCATCATCGAGGCCATCAACGGCGGCGATCTGGTGGCGGCCAGCGTCCTGAGCGGTAACCGCAACTTCGAGGGCCGCATCAACCCCCACATCAAGGCCAACTACCTGGCCTCGCCGCCCCTGGTGGTGGCCTACGCGCTGGCCGGCACCGTGGTCAACGACATCGTCAACGATCCCATCGGCACCGGCAAGGACGGCCAGCCGGTGTACCTGCGCGACGTGTGGCCCAGCAACGCCGAGATCCAGACCATCATGGACCAGGCCATCAACGCCGAGATGTTCAAGAAGGTCTACGACGGCATCGAGAAGAGCAATGCTGACTGGAATGCCATTCCCGTTTCCGAGGGTGCGCTGTACGACTGGAACGCCGACAGCACCTACATTCAGAACCCGCCCTTCTTCGAAACCCTGGCGAACGGCCCCAGCGAGATCGTGTCCATTGAGGGCGCGCATGTGCTGGTCAAGGTGGGCGACAGCGTCACCACCGATCACATCTCGCCCGCCGGCAGCTTCAAGGCCGATACCCCCGCTGGCAAGTACCTGACTGACCGGGGCATTCGTCCGGTGGACTTCAACAGCTACGGCAGCCGCCGGGGCAACGACCGCATCATGACGCGTGGCACCTTCGCCAACATCCGGCTGAAGAACCAGCTGGCCCCCGGCACCGAGGGCGGCTTTACCACCGACTTCACCACCGGCGAGGTCACAAGCATCTACGACGCCGCGCAGAACTACAAGGCCAGCAACATTCCGCTGTTCGTGCTGGCGGGCAAGGACTACGGCATGGGCAGCAGCCGCGACTGGGCCGCCAAGGGCACCATGCTGCTGGGCGTCAAGGCCGTGCTGGCCGAAAGCTTTGAGCGCATTCACCGCAGCAATCTGGTGGGCATGGGCGTGCTGCCGCTGCAGTACAAGAACGGCGAGACCGCCGAGAGCCTGGGCATCATGGGCGACGAGCTGATCGACGTGATCCTGCCCGCCGACCTGAAGCCGCGCCAGGACGTGACCCTGCGCGTGGGCAAGGACGGCGTGACCCGCGAGATCACCGTGCAGTGTCGCATCGACACTCCCGTGGAGATCGACTACTACAAGAACGGCGGCATTCTGCAGACCGTGTTGAGGAGCATTCTGGAGCGGAGCAAGGACGAAGTTAAGGCCTGATCCGCTGAGCGCTGAGAAGTGATGGCCCCGCCTGGGAGACTGGGCGGGGCCAATTTATCGCGTAGTCAGCCCGTGTTTTGAGAGTGTTTGCCGGATTAGAGACTCGTCCCCTCGTACACGTCGTCTAGTGTCAACGCCACATCCACGCACGGCAGCCGCAGCACTCCAGTGTCCTCGACATACTGTTCGCCCCAACCCTCGCCCTGGCGGGTGTATAGGCGTGCGGCGCGGGTGGCTGTGTCCACCATCAGGTATCCCCGCAGGCTGGGCAACGCCGTGTAGTCCGATAGTTTCTGGCCCCGGTCTAAGACCTGGGTGGTCTGGCTCAGCACCTCGACAATGAGACACGGACTGCTGGCGTATCGGGCCCCATCGGCCATGTCTTCGCAGGTCAGCACGACGTCGGGATAGTAATAACGCGTGCCCCCGGTTTGGATCCGCACCCGCATGTCGCTGGCGTACACTTTGCAGCCCTGACGAAGTGCGGGACGGTGCAGGGCGGCCAGCACGTTCGTTGCAATCAGGCCATGTCTGCTCACTGCTCCCGCCTGAGCGTTGGGTGTGTCCTCGCCGTGGAGGGCGTACACGAATCCGTCCACGAACTCCCGCTTGAAGGGGCTGAGTTCCTCCGTGCGGAGGTATTCTGCCTCGCTCATTTTCTGCAGGGCCGAACTGGTCATGGGACCAGTGTACTTTGCTTCCGAATCAACAAAAGGGCGGCCCGCTGATGGTGGGCCGCCCGCTGTACTGTGTTCTTTGGTCTAACGCGTCTGCGTCTGCCCGCCTGCAGGAGAGTCCGCCTGGACGCCCACCGGCAGCGGCATATCCGGCTGCCTGCGAATGCGGGCCAGCATGATGATGCTCACGATAATCAGCACAATGCTGATCACATGGGTTTCGGTGAACAGGCCGATGCCCGGCTTGTCGAGGCCCTGACTCAGGTACACGTTCGGCAGCAGCGGGTTAAGGCGGAAGGTTTCTTCCCAGCCGGCGCGCAGGACGCTGTACCACAGCCAGAACTGCCAGAACGTCCAGCCTGGCTTGAGTGAGCGCAGCCAGAAGTACGAGGCGACGGCCAGGATAATGCCAATAAAGACGCCGTACAGCTGGGTGAAATGCACTGGCGCAGTCATGACCAGTTGCCCGCCGATGTCCTGGCAGTACTGCGACAGGTCCATGTTGGGGTTGGGGTTGGGCTGGCACATGCCGTTGTGGAAGGCCCGCGCACTGTCTGGCCAGCGGTAGCCGACCGCCCAGTTCGTCACGCGGCCCACCGTGTCGGTGCCGTTCATGATGTTGCCGATGCGCCCGCCGATCACGCCGAAGGCCACTCCCGGCACGCACAGGTCCGCGTACTGGTAAAAATTGAGCCTGTAGCGCCGGGTGTAGTAGATCAGCACCAGGATGCCGCCGATCAGGCCGCCGTGGATGGAGATACCGCCCGAGCGCAGGTTGACGATGTCCAGCAGCACCCGCGGAAACGGCGTGTCGGCGAACTGCCCCCAGGACGTGACCACGAAGACCAGCCGGGCGCCGACCAGCCCCCACACGATCATCCACAGGATCATGTCGCTGAACAGGTTGACGTTCAGGCCGCGCTGGCGGGCCATGCGTGTGCCGAGCCACGCGCCGATCACGATGCCCAGCGTGATCAGCACGCCGTACCAGGCAATCGTGAAGGTACCGATTTGAAGGAAGACAGGATTCATAAGACGGCGCTAGTTTAAGCCTTTTGCGGGGTGGACATGGCCCACGCGCTGCGCAGTCCCTTCACCAGGCCGGCAACTGGGTTGCGGCGGCAGCAAAAAGCCCCACCCCAGTTGGGGCGGGGTCGGGTGTGGGGACGTCACAGGCCCATCGCGGGCGTTTCTTCGGTCTCGGGCGGCGGCAGGCGGAAGGCCCGCGAGAGCAGCACGCTCAGTTCGTATAGCACGTACAGCGGCACGGCCACCAGCATCATGTTGGTGGGGTCCGGCGTGGGCGTGATGACGGCGGCGGCCACCATGATCGCCACCAGCGCGATGCGCCAGCCCTTGCGCAGCATGACGTGGTTCACGATGCCGATGCGCGTCAGGATGATGGACAGGATGGGCATCTCAAAGGCCAGCCCGAAGGCCACCAGGAACGTCGTGACGGTCCCGATGTACTGGCCCAGCCCCAGAATCGGGGTGACTGCCCCGGCCAGGAACTCCACCAGAAACGGCACCATCGTGGGCAGCACCAGCTTGTACCCGAACACCGCGCCGCCCAGGAAAGACAGCCCGGCCCCGACGATGAAGGGAATGGCCCAGCGCCGCTCGCTGGCGTACAGCCCCGGCGAGATGAAGCCCCAGACCTGACCCAGAATAAAGGGCAGCGCCAGCCCCAGCCCCGCCCAGAGCGACAGGTTCAGGCTCAGCAGCAGCGGCTCGGTCAGGGTGTAGGTGACGACCTGAACCTTGCCGGCGGTGTACAGCTCCGAATACTGCAGCGGTCCCTTGACCCAGTCAATCAGTTGAATGCGGTAGACGAAGGCCACCGACATCCCGATGACCAGGAAAATCACGCTGATGACCAGACGCTTGCGTAGCTCGTCGAGGTGATCGAACAGCGGGGCGCTTTTCAGGTCCGTGCTGGGGGCAGTGGGGCGGGACATGACGTGACCCCTCCCTTATGCGCGGCGGTTGCCGGCGGTCTCGCGTTCGCGTTCAGTGGGCAGCGGCGCGCCGGTCACAGGATCGATCTGGCGGGCGGACACGTCGGTGATGGGCGCGGCCACCACGTCATCGGTGTCGGTCTTGCCCGTCTCACGCTTGAACTCCTTGATGCCCTGGCCCAGGCCCTTGCCCAGTTGCGGCAGTTTGCTGGCCCCGAAGACCAGGGCGATCACGACGATAATCAGAATAATTTCCAGTGGACCCATGTGAAAACTCCTTTGCGTGCCGGGCGGCTTGGCCCAGGCGTGACTTGCGGTGAGGGAAGGTGTGGGAGGGCGCGGCGGTATGGTCTCGCTCTGTCCAGTAGATATGCGGTTCAGCGCCGGACGGATTACCCATTAAACCTTAATGGCGCGCCGTCAAGTCACGCTTGTCGCGCAATCTGGGGGTTGCGCTGTTCCTTCAGATGCTCCAGCCGCCGTCCACCAGCACCTCCTGCCCGGTGATGTAGGCGGCCTCGTTCGTCGCCAGAAAGGCGATGGCCGCCCCCACCTCGCTGGGTTGCCCGAAGCGGCGGGCAGGAATGCGGGCGGTCAGCCGCTCGGCGTCGGCCGGGCTGCTGTTGAGAGCCTTGAGGCGGTCCGTGGCGGTGTAGCCGGGCGCCACCGTGTTGCAGGTCACGCCGTCGGCGGCTACCTCCAGCGCCAGCGTCCGCAGGTAATTGGTCACGGCGGCCCGCATGGCGTTGCTGACAGGCAGCGTGGGTGCGGGCCGCCCCACCGTCAGGCTGGTGACGGCGATGATGCGGCCCCAGCGGCGCTCGCGCATGCCTGTCAACACGCCGTTCGCCAGCCGCACAGTGCTGAGAAAGGTGGTGTCGTACCCGGCCTGCCACGCGGCCTCGCTGACCTCGCTGGGTTTCCCCGGTGGGGGGCCGCCCGCGTTGCTGACCAGAATGTCGATCTCGCCCGCCGCATGCAGGGCCGCCGAGACACCTTCCGGCGTGCTGACATCCGCCACCACCCAGCGGGCACCCAGGGCGTCGGCGGCTGTTTTCAGGGTGTTTTCGTGCCGCGCGGCAAGAGTGACCCGCGCCCCCAGCCGGACCAGGTCGTGCGCCGCCGCCAGCCCGATGCCCCTGCTGCCGCCCGTGACGAGGGCGCGTCTGCCGTCCAGCCTGAATAACGTCATGGGGCAGGTTACACCTGTGCGGGGGCTGCTTCGTGGGGGGCAGGGCTCTGCAGGACATAGGGCGGCGCAGGACACAGGGCGCCGCGGGCCGCGTCAACCCTTACCCTGTCCTGCATGCTGCCCCTGATCGTCGTTGCCACCCCCGCCGAGGCCGAACGCCTGCTGGACCTCAAGGCCCGCGTGGTCGTTTCCGGGGTGGGCGCTGTGGCTGCGGCCCTGGCCACAGCACGGGCGCTGGAAGCACAGGAGGCGGGGCTGGTGCTCAGCGCGGGCATCGGCGGGGCGTACCCGGCCTCTGGCCTGCACCCCGGTGGCCTCGCCGTCTCATCCTGGATCATTCAGGCGGACCTGGGGGCCTGGGACGGCGATCAGTTTCTGGACTTCGCGGGGCTGGGCCTGTCGGTGCTGCCAGACTCGCCCCACACGGGGCACTTTGTCTGCTGGCCCCACGCGCCGGAAGTCGCGCGGCGCACCGACGCTGGCCTGGGGCCGACGCTGACCCTGAGCAGCGTGACCGGCACTGTCAGGGCCGCTGCCGCGCTGGAACGCCGCTTCCCCAGCGCACTCACCGAGGGCATGGAGGGTGCGGGGGTGGCCCACGCCGCCCTTCTGGCTGGAGTGCCGGTGCTGGAGGTTCGCGGCGTGAGCAACCCGGTCGGTCCCCGTGACCGCGCCGCATGGCAGATCCCACAGGCGCTGGCCGCCACCCGCAGGGGCGTGGCGGCGGCGCTGGACCTCTGGGAAGAGCTGGGGGGGTAGGCCCTGGCTCAGCTGTTCAGCGAGAGTTTGCCGCTGGTGGAGTTGGCCTGATCGCCGGGAAAGTTGACCTTCACATTCACGGTGGTCCCGGCAGGCGTGGCGGGATCGATGTTGATCCAGTGGCTGACCAGCACCGGGGGTGTGGGCTGCGGGTCCACAGCGCGCACCAGCACCCGGCCCTGCGCCGGAACAAACACACACCAGCCTTCGGGGGTGGTCATAAAGGCCCGCACCGGCAGGATGCTCTGCAGAGTCATGTCGGCGTTGGTGGCCCAGTACTCGACCAGCAGGCTGGCGTGTTCGCGCCCAATATCGGCCTGGTCCAGATCCAGCTGGACTTCCACACTGTCGGGCAGGCCCTCGACCAGATTGGTCCAGCCGGGGACGACAAAACGGTTGCTGGCGGCGCTCTTGAACTGTTGAGAGGTGGCGTCGGTCATGTGCCTAGCCTAGCGGATTGACTGCCCACACGGGGCCAGACCCGTGTTTATCTCTGCCGGTCAGTCGGCGTAGCTGCGGACCGTGTGCATCAGTGCCCGCACCGCCAGATAGCCCACCACGAAAAACAGCAGCGGCGTGACGTTCAGGGTGACCTCGGCGTCCTTTTCGGGTTCCAGGGGATTTTGCTTGCGGTATCTGATCATGCGGTCAGGGTACGACACGCGGCGGGGCGGGCGACAGCGGGGCGGGCTTAGGGAGTGTTGAGGTGGCGTCCTGCGGCCCTCCGGCGCGGGCGTCCGGCTGGGGTGAACGCGGTCACGGCGCGGGGCGGCTGCGGGGAGTAGAACGGACGCCGTGACTTCCCCATCTCCTGCCGCAGCACCGTCTGCCACCATGCGCGCCCTGAGCAAGCTGAGGCCCGAAACCGGGCTCTGGATGACCGAGACCGACGTGCCGGTCCCCGGTCCCAACGACCTGTTGATCCGCGTGAAAAAGAGCAGCATCTGCGGCACCGACGTTCACATCTACAAGTGGGACGACTGGGCCAGCCGAACGGTGCCCACGCCGATGGTGGTGGGCCACGAGTACGTGGGCGTGGTGGCCGGCATGGGCTCCGAGGTCAGCGGCTTTCAGATCGGTGACCGGGTCAGCGGCGAGGGGCACATCACCTGCGGGCACTGCCGCAACTGCCGTGCGGGCCGCCGCCACCTGTGCCGCAATACCCAGGGCGTGGGCGTGCAGCGCCCCGGTTCCTTTGCTGAGTATCTGGTGCTGCCGGCCTTCAACGCCTTCAAACTGCCCGACGACATCTCCGACGATCTGGCCTCCATCTTCGATCCCTTCGGCAACGCGGTCCACACTGCCCTGAAGTTCGATCTGGTGGGCGAGGACGTGCTGATCACCGGCGCGGGGCCGATCGGCGTGATGGCCGCCGCCGTCGCCCGGCATGTCGGCGCCCGCCACGTGGTGATCACCGACGTCAACGAGTACCGCCTGGATCTGGCGCGTGAAATGGGCGTGACCCGCGCCGTGAATGTGGCCAGAGAAGACCTGTGGGCGGTGGCGCAAGGGGAACTGGGCATGACCGAGGGCTTTGACGTCGGCCTGGAGATGAGCGGCTCGGGCGTGGCCTTCGCGCAGATGGTGCAGACCATGAACCACGGCGGCAAGATCGCCCTGCTGGGCATCCCTGCTGGGCGCGTGGACATCGACTGGGCCAGTGTGATCTTCAAGATGCTGACCATCCAGGGCATCTACGGCCGCGAGATGTTCGAGACCTGGTACAAGATGGTGGCCCTGATCCAGTCGGGCCTGGACCTGACCCCGGTGATCACCCACCACTTCGGCATCGCCGACTTTCAGCAGGGCTTCGACGCGATGCTGGGCGGCCAGAGCGGCAAGGTCATTCTGGACTGGGGCGTCTGAGTTGGATGGTGGGAGGAGTGCGGCTGACCCTGTCGCTGGCCAGCCGGGGGTGACGGTGCTACCCCACGCCACGCGCTATCCTGCCCCCATGACTTTCCAGCAGGCACAGACTCAGGCATGGTGGCCCGGCAGCTGACCGGGTGACCTTTCCCTTTGTGCCGTCGAACCGACAGGCCGCGCCCGGAGAAGCTCCCGGCGCGGCTTTTTTTGATTCCCCCTTTTACTTTGGAGGATTGAGCCATGACCCCACCCACCCCCAGAAAACGTATCCTGACCGGGGACCGCCCCACCGGGCCGCTGCACATCGGCCATCTGGCCGGGTCACTCCGTAACCGGGTGGCGCTGCAACACGAGTACGAGACCTACGTGCTGCTGGCCGACGTGCAGGCCCTGACCGACAACTTTGAGAACCCGCAGAAGGTGCGCGACAACGTGCTGGAGGTGGCGCTGGACTATCTGGCCGTGGGCCTGGACCCGGACATCTGCACCTTCGTGATCCAGTCGCAGCTGCCCGAGATCGCCGAACTGACGGTCTTCTACCTGAATCTGGTCACCGTGTCGCACCTGCGCCAGAACCCCACCGTCAAGGCCGAGATTACCCAGAAGGGCTACGGCGAGTCGGTGCCCGCCGGGTTCTTCGTCTACCCGGTGTCGCAGGCCGCCGACATCACGGCGTTCGGCGCCCATCTGGTGCCGGTGGGTGAGGACCAGCTGCCCATGATCGAGCAGACCCGCGAGATCGTGCGGCGCTTTAACCACCTGTACGCCCCGGTGTTGACCGAGCCGCAGGCGCTGGTGGGGCAGGCCGCCCGCCTGCCCGGGCTGGACGGCGGCGGCAAGATGAGCAAGTCGCTGGACAACGCCATCTTCCTGTCCGACAGCGCCGACACGGTGGCCCGCAAGGTGCGCGGCATGTACACCGATCCCACTCATCTGCGGGCGGAAGACCCCGGACGGACAGAGGGCAACCCGGTGTTCGCCTATCTGGACGCCTTCGATCCCGATCACGCGGGCCTGGAGGCCATGAAAGACCACTACCGCCGGGGCGGCCTGGGCGACGTGAAGGTCAAGCGCCACCTGCTGGACGTGCTGGAGGCGACGCTGGCCCCCATCCGCGAGCGCCGTGCCGACTTTGCCCGCGACATGCCGCAGGTGCGTGAGGTGGTGCGCCTGGGAACCGGGCGCGGACGTGAGGTGGCGGCTGAAACGATGCAAGCCGTGCGCGGGGCGATGGGCCTGGATTACTTTTAGGCGCGGGAACCCTGCGCCATCACCTCCGCTGCCACCTGCACCGCCCGAGTGATCTCGTCCTGCGGCAGGTAGGGGAGAGCCGGGCGGTCTTCCGGGACGGCCAGGGCCACCGCTGCATTGGCCGGCAGATGCAGGAAGCCGCAGGGCACGTCGCCCCGGCCCCGTTCCATCAGCCAGTGGCGGGCGCGGTACATCACGAAGTTGCAGACGTACAGGCCCGCCGTGTTGCTGATGTGGCCGGGAATCCCTGCGATCTGCCATGCGCTGAGAATCGGGCGCAGCGGGAGCGTGGACAGGTACGCCGGAGGCGCGTCCGCGTGCGGATGGGCGGGCGCGTCGCGGTAGGTGTTCCCGGCATTGTCGGGAATGTTGAAGTCCATGACGTTCAGCGCCACGCGCTCCAGCGTGACCTGTGGGCGGCCCGCCGCCAGTCCGGTCAGCAGCACCGCGCCGGGGCCGTGCCGCTCCAGCAGCGCCTCCAGCGCCTCGCCCGCCGAGTGCGGCTCCACCGGCAGCAGCGCTGAAACGATGTGCATTCCTCCGACGTCCAGCCCGTCCAGCGCCGTTGCGGCCCGCGCGCTGGGGTTGTCGGGATGCGTGTGGAACGGCTCGAATCCGGTCAGCAGCAGGGTGGGCATGGCTGAAATGATAGCCCCCTGCCGTCTTTGAGCGACAATGGCCTATGCCTGCCATTGCCGTCCACGCCGTGATCACCCCCAAGCCTGAACATGTTGACGTTGTGCTGTCTGAGATGCGGGGCATGGTGGAAAGCAGCCGTCAGGAACCCGGCTGCCTGCGCTATGACCTGCTGCGCCAGGACGACGGCGGTACCGTGCGCCTGCATGTGCAGGAGCGCTACCGCGACATGGACGCCGTGCAGGCGCACCGGGACTCGGCACACTACAAAGCCTACCGGGCCAAAGCCGGGGACTGGTTTCAGGCGGCCCCGGTGGTGACCGTGCTGGAAGAGGTGGACGTGGCCTGACAGGAACTCCGATCGAAAGGTGTTGAAAACACCTGGAAATCTGAACAGAGTAGGCACGAAACAAACGGAACCCCGCCCCTCCCGGAGCCTTCGCTACCTTTGCCCGGCAGCCCCGCCGCTATGCTTGGCCCCTATGCCTGAGTTGCCGGAAGTCGAGACCACGCGCCGCAAGATCGAGCCGCTGCTGCGCGGGCGCGTCATCGCCAATGTCGAACACGACGCGCCGCACAGGTACCGCGACACCCATCTGTCGGTGGGGCGGCGGGTCGCGGGGCTGTCCCGGCGCGGCAAGTACCTGATGCTGCAACTGGCGCCGGCGGACGCGGCGGCGGCTGACCCCCACGATCTGGAATTCATCGTCCATCTGGGCATGACCGGGGGATTTCGCCTGGAGCCGGGACAGCACACCCGCGTCACCCTGACCTTAGAGCCGGACGACACCGGCGAGGGCCAGCAACTGTTCTTCAATGACCCGCGCCGCTTTGGCAAGATGGCGGTGGTGCGCCCTGGCGACTACGCGGGCATGCCCACGCTGGCCGCGATGGGTCCGGAGCCCCTGTCGGATGACTTTACCGAGGCCGATTTCGTGCGGCTGGCGCGCGGGGCGGGTGCGGTCAAGCCGTGGCTGCTGTCGCAGAAGCCGGTCAGCGGCGTGGGCAACATCTACGCCGACGAGAGCCTGTGGCAGGCCCAGATTCACCCCGCCCAGACCCGCCTGACCCCGGCCGAGGGCAACCGCCTCTACGCAGCCATCCGTGAGGTCATGGCCAGGGCGGTGGAGGCGGGCGGCAGCAGTCTGGGCAGTGGCGTGGGCAACTACCGCCAGCACGACGGTGTTTCTGGGCTGTTTCAGCTGGAGCACCACGTCTATGGGCAGGCGGGCCAGCCCTGCCCCCGCTGCGGTACCGACATTGTGAAAACCGTGCTGGCACAGCGGGGAACGCACTTCTGCCCCAGGTGTCAGATGCTCAAGGAGCGGTCTAAAGGTCAGACTGCCTGACGGGCCCACCGCCGAAAGCCCATGCTCTGCCAGATTCTCGGCAGTGCGACGTTTAGAGTTTCGCTGGTTGGACGCGCCCACAGGCGCACAGGAGCTTTCATGACCGATCTCGCTTCCCTGCGCATTTCGTACACCCGTGACAGCCTGCGGCGGACAGCCCTGCACAGCGAGCCGCTGATCCAGTTCCAGGGCTGGTTTGCCGAGGCCCAGCAGGCCGAACTGCCTGAGCCCTACGCCCTGTCGCTGGCGACGGCAGACGCCTCGGGGCGGCCCAGCGTGCGCACAGTGCTGCTGCGCGGCGCGGACGAGCGCGGGCTGACCTTCTACACCAACTTCGGGTCGCACAAGGGCCGTGATCTGGCCGCCAACCCGCAGGCCGAGCTGCTGTTCTACTGGGCCGAACTGGAGCGGCAGGTGCGGGCTTACGGCTCAATTGCCCGCGTACCGGAGGCCCAGGCCGACGACTATTTTCACGTCCGCCCGCGCGAGAGCCAACTGGCTGCCCACGCCAGCGATCCGCAAAGTGCGCCCATTGAAAACCGTGGAGCTTTGGAGGCCAAGTTTGCTGCCCTGCACGAACGTTTTCCCGAAGGCGAGCCTGTGCCCCGTCCCGACTTCTGGGGCGGCTACCGCGTGGCCGTGCAGGAGTGGGAGTTCTGGCAGGGCCGCCCCAACCGCATGCATGACCGCTTCCGGTATACGCGGCAGGACGCGGGCTGGGTGACTGAGCGGCTGATGCCGTAAATCAGCCTGCCTGCCACGCGACGCCTGCCAAAAGCCGCGCGGGCAACAGTCTAAGAGCTGTTGCCCGCGCGGCCCGTTCCGTGCTCCTTAGCCCGTCTGCCCGAATTGCATCCGGAACACGAACTTGGTCACATCGCTCTTGAGGTTGTCGATCATGTCGTTGAACATGTTGGTGGCCTCGAACTTGTACTCGGTGAAGGGATCGCGCTGACCGTAGCCGCGCAGGCCGATGCCCTGCCTCAGCACGTCCATGCCGTGCAGATGCTCCTTCCAGTGCTGATCCACCGTCTGCAGCAGCACGTAGCGCGACAGGCTGTTGAGCATGGTGGGGCTCAGCTCTTCCTTGCGGGCGTCAAAGGCGTCGGCCACCGCCTTCAGAAGGGCGTCCTGCGCCTCGGCGGGCGACAGGTCGCGCAGGTGGGCGAAGTCGAAGCCCTCCAGCTGCGGCA
The DNA here is from genome assembly GCF_014647055.1 of Deinococcus aerolatus. Classification (NCBI taxonomy): domain Bacteria; kingdom Thermotogati; phylum Deinococcota; class Deinococci; order Deinococcales; family Deinococcaceae; genus Deinococcus; species Deinococcus aerolatus. The sequence continues at coordinate 107,459 of NZ_BMOL01000004.1, forward strand.
CGGCGTCCAGCACGGCGGCCTGCAGCCCTTCGATGTCCCAGGCGTCCTGGTTGGCTTCCATGGGCAGGTACGTGGCCAGCTGCATGTCCACAAAGTCGGCAATCATGCCCTCGGTGGATTCCTCGACGGCCTCGTCCGGCCCCAGCAGCACCTCGCGGCGCTGGGCGTACACGGTGTCACGCTGCTTGCTCATCACGTTGTCGAACTCCAGCAGTTGCTTGCGCGTGCTGAAGTTGCGGTCTTCCACGCGGGCCTGCGCCTTCTCGATGGCCCCGGTGACCATCTTGGCCTCGATCGGCTGGGTGTCGTCCATCCCCAGTCGGTCCATCATGGCCACCACGCGCTCGTTGGCGAACAGGCGCATCAGATCGTCCTCGAACGACACGTAGAAGCGGCTGCTGCCGGGATCACCCTGGCGCCCGGCGCGGCCGCGCAGCTGGTTGTCAATGCGGCGCGACTCGTGCCGCTCGGTGCCGATGATGTGCAGGCCGCCTGCCTGCTGCACGCGCTCGTGGTCGGCCACCGTTTCGGAGTGCAGCTGCTGGGCCTGCCGGATAAAGTCCTCGGTCATGCCGGGAATCCGCAGGCCGATCTCCACCGTCCGGGGGTCCTGGCGGCTCAGCGCCGTGATAAAGGTCTCGACTTCCGGCACGTAACGGTTGAGGCCCAGGCTCTGTTCGATGCTGGCCCCGATGATGGACTCGGCGTCGCCGCCCAGCTTGATGTCGGTGCCGCGCCCGGCCATGTTGGTGGCGATGGTCACGGTCCCGCTGCGCCCGGCCTGCGCGATGATGCTGGCTTCCTGGGCCTCGAATTTGGCGTTCAGGACGCTGTGCTTGACCCCGGCGGCGGTCAGCAGTTCGCTCAGCTGCTCGCTGGTCACGATGCTGGCGGTGCCGATCAGCACCGGGCGGCCCGTGGCGTGCATCTCCTTGACCTCTTCCACCACCGCGTTGTACTTGCCCAGCTTGCTGCGGTACACCAGATCCTCGGCGTCCTTGCGGATCACGTCGCGGTTGGTGGGAATCACCAGCACGTCGGAGCCGTAGATGTCCAGGAATTCCTTTTCCTCGGTCTTGGCGGTGCCGGTCATACCGGAAAACTTGTTGTACAGGCGGAAGAAGTTCTGGTAGGTGATAGTGGCCAGCGTCTGGTTCTCGTTCTCGATCTTGACGCCTTCCTTGGCCTCGATCGCCTGATGCAGCCCCTCGCCGTAGCGGCGGCCCGGCATGCTGCGCCCGGTGAACTCGTCAATGATGATGACCTCGCCCTCGGCGTTGACGATGTAGTCCTTCTCGCGGTGGTACAACTCGTGAGCGCGCACCGCCTGGGTGATCATGTGTGCCTTGTCCATGTTCTCGGGGCTGTACAGGTCGGGAATGCTCAGCAGCCGCTCGATCTTGGCAATGCCGCTCTCGTTCATGTGGACCTGTTTGGTCTTTTCCTCAATGGTGTAGTCGCCTGTGGCCTCGGTGCGCTCGCCGGGAACAGCGGGCTCACCCTTCTGCAGCCGCCGGATCAGCTTGGCGTAGACGTAGTACAGGTCCGTGGCCTTTTCTGCCGCGCCCGAGATGATCAGCGGCGTGCGGGCCTCGTCGATCAGGATGCTGTCCACCTCGTCCACGATGGCGAAGTTCAGGGGATGCTCGGCGCGCAGGGACAGCGCCTCGCGGCTCTGGGCCATGTTGTCGCGCAGGTAGTCGAAGCCCAGCTCCGAGTTGGTGACGTAGGTGATGTCGCAGGCGTAGGCGGCCTGCTTCTGTGCGGGCTGCAACTCGCGGCTGGCCAGCCCCACCGTCAGGCCCAGGGTGCGGTACAGCAGGCCCATCTCATCGGCCCCCACGCGCGCCAGGTAATCGTTCACGGTCACCAGATGGCAGCCGCGTCCCTGCAACGCGTTCAGCGCCAGCGCCAGCGTCGCCACCAGCGTCTTGCCCTCGCCCGTGCGCATCTCGGCGATGCGGCCCTTGTGCAGGGCGTAACCGCCGATCAGCTGCACGTCGTAGTGCCGCTTGCCAATGGAGCGCCGCCCGGCCTCGCGAATCAGGGCAAAGGCGGGGATCACCACGTCGTCCAGGGACTCGCCGCCCTCCTGAACGCGCACGCGCAGCTCGGCGAAGGCGGCGGCGAGGTCTTCCACCCCCATCATCTCTTCTTCCAGCGCGTTGACCGGCTGCACGATGGTTTTCACGATCTGCTGCACGTCGCGTTGGTTGTTATCGAATAGTTTATTGAGGACACGGAACATGACGAGCAAGTATACCGCTCTGAGGCTGACCGTGACCTCACAGGTTCACAGTGGCGCGCGTAGGCAACCTGAGCGGGGCAGACTCACGGTGGCGGGCCCGCTCTTCGGGGGTCATTGGCCCCTGGGGACCGGGTAAACCTCCTCTAAAGGCAGCGCTTCCCGCCTCTGTTGGCCAGCGTGCAAAGCTGTCTGGTGAACCCGGTCACAGTAGGTGACAGGCGCGGGGCCAGCGCCCGGTTTCTGGCCAAGAGGCCTTATTGTCCGCCCAGGAGGGAACATTCATGTCCAACCGCAGCATCTCCAACATTCTGACCATCGCGGGCCTGTCATCCATTCTGGCGTCCATCGCCATCTGGGCCACCCAGGGCGGCACCGATAAGACCCATGAGGAAAAGTCGCACGGCGAACGTTTTGGCATCTTCGTGGGCCTGTGGGCCCCGACGTTCTTTATTCTGGCCAACAAATACAATGAGGCCGCACTGGTGGAAGACAACGAGTGAATCTGCCGGATGGGATTCCCTTCCCCAGATGACCGTTACGGTTCACAGCGTCAGCACCAGCCCACAGCACGCTTTCAGCAGCGCCCGCCAGCCCCAGATTCGTCTGCTGGTGGGCCTCAGCGTTGAGGGCGAGGCCTACGCGGGCGTGACTGTGCAGCATCTGTTACGGGTGCGGCGGAACTCGGACTAGTCCAATCTGCGGCAGATTCACCTGATTTACGCCGAACTGCTGGATGAACTTGCGGGCACGGGGTCACTGTTGAACCTGGCGAACTGGGCGAGAACGTGCTGACGCGGGGTCTGGACGTTCTCGCCCTTCCTCGCGGCACTGAGCTGTACCTCGGCGCGGAGGCAGTGGTCGCTGGAAGGCACGGTGCGCGACGCCGGGCAACCCGGCCTCAAAGGCCGCAAGCCACCTGCCCAGATCGCCGGATGCGGGCGGGCGCGTCATCAGCAGAAAATTGCCCCATCAGAAGGTCGGGCTACTGGGGGAGCGGACCAACGTCAGGTCATTCGAGTGCATGACCACCGCGCCTTCCTGCGTGGCACATCTACCGGAGCGCTTACGTAGTGTTCTGCGAAACCTGTTTTCTCCCTCCCGCCCTGCCCGGATACCCCGGTGTCTCCGGCACCGCTCCATATCATCTATACTATGTAGTCCGCATCAGTTCCGGCAGTCGCGTCCGGTTAGCAGGGTTGCGTGACCACGTCACGGCCCGTTGCTGCCTGCCACCAGTAGCACGATTAGCGCCCATTTCCAGCTGGGCTGGTAGGCGGCGTTGGCGCTGGTAAATAGCGAATCTATGTGGGCAGTCCGGGGCAGGTAGGTTTCCGTTGACGCTTCACCGTGTTATACGGGCTCCGATTAATTTGTATAGAGGGGCCACCAATGGAACAGGGTGTGCTGGGTGATGAGATTGGGTTGAGTTTCCAGCCAGGCGCAACGTTCTCCAAGCGCGTTTTGAAGTTCAGCGACGAAGCAGCGGTTGGCCAGCGGCTCATCCGTCAGGTTCCAGGCGCGTTCCACCGGCTGCAATTCTGGCGAATAGGGGGGCAGTGTCACCGTCTCCAGCCCAGGGGGATGTCCCTCCACCGGAGGGACATGGAATCCCGCGCCACTTTCAACGAGCTAAATATGATGGTCTGGCCCCGCTCCGAGACTGGCCGCGAACGCGGCCACGACGAGTTGATAGGCGCGTTTGGTGACCTCGGGGACCAGCCAGAACTGGCTGGCTCCGCTTTCAGGACATACGAAGGCATACAGGTACAGCCAGTCGTAACGTGGCTGGACAGGGCGGGTTGCCGGGTGACCCGTGGGCGTCCAGACGGGCCGCGTGATGGGTTGGAGGCCAAGGCGATGTTCATCCATGGCCCACAACGAGACGTGAGGGTGGAGCCGCTCCGCTGCGCGAAGCCGCTCCACTAAGATTTTGATTTGAACTCGTCCTGAGCAGTTATGTCGCCCCCGACATGTCGGGGGCGGGGACGCTGGGGCGAGAACCCGGCCAGTCGCATGAACTCATACGTGCGGCTCAGGTACACCGTTTTGCCAAAGTGCGCCTGAACCATTTTGCCGCTCCAGACGATGCCCTGGTCAAAATCCTCGCGCAGACGGGCGGCGAACTGTTGCTGCTCCGCCTGGGTCAAGACCGTGGGTGCGCCCCGGTTGTCGGCCCGTCCATCTCTCAGACCGTCCAGTCCCAGGGTGTGATACCGACGCAAGACCTTGCGCGCACCCGAGATCGAATATTGAGTCAACGCCAACAGCTCGTGTTCACGTTTGCCTTCGGCATGCAGCGCAAAAAACTGTGCTCTGCGCCGTTAGGCGGCGCAGGTGCTGGCCCGGAAGATGCTCCAAAACGCCGCAGCAGAATGCTGAAGTTTGACGGAAGAGGAGAAGTATTTGATGCTCAGATTCTACACTTTTTAATCGGAGTCCGTATTAGATAGACCCGGCCTGGACTGCGCCGGATGGGTTCAGCAGTGATCGGTCAGCGGTCCGCCGCGTCAGGGGCAGCCGGGGCAGCGACACGCAAGTGCAGTTGCAGTCCGGGGAGATATAGGCGGATGTAACTCAGTAGCGCCCCAATGAACAGAATTACGCCGAGCATCTCCATGCCCTCTTCAACCACGATAAGCGACTGGTTGAGTAGGTTCTGCGTTCCTTCGGTGCTGACCACTAGGCCTTCCAGCAACTCGAAGCCCAGGGCGCCCATGACGTAAACTGCTCCAGCCACAATCACGCGGCTACGAATTCCGCCCGGCAGCTGAATCAGGAACCGCACGAAGGCGAGGCCGACAATCAGCGCCAAGATACCGTAGGGCAAGACCCAGGCGTAGTGCAAGATGCCGTCGGCCTTGACTACGCTGCGAGTGATATCGGCGGTGCGCTCGTGCAACATGGCGGCCTCGTCGAGCGCCAGGAAGCCGAAAATAAAAGTCAGGGCTCTCCAGGAAAAAGCATCTGCGCTGGCGTTCTGCCGTCTGGACCAGGCGATCACGCCCAGGGTCACGGCCGACAGCAGCAGGATTAGGGCCGAGAAATTGGCAGGCATATTGCTTTCATTGTTCAGGTCGAACAGGCCGATGAACAGGTCACGTCCGAAAAAGTCAGTCAGGTACAGCTTGGCAACTAGGCTTAGGAAACCCGCCAGCAAGAGGAAGGCAGCGACGCTCAGTAGCGTTGCCACCACCCGGCGTTCCCCTACCATTAGGTTGAGTGGGGTGGCGGCACTTCCTCCGGCGAGGGCGGCTCTGGCCCCGGTAGGGGCCTCAACTACAGACGAATTCTCAAACATGAAGCGCCCCTTGTTTCAGATGCGACAGAGCATCTGGCTTAGCATGAAGTTCAGATCGACGTGTTCAGTGATGAGTAACGGCGCCTGAACGTGAGAAAAACCTGATCTCTTGTAAGATACTCGACATCGTACCACTTACCGTAGGATAGTGTCGTGATCCAAATTATCCTTTCTTTATGGGCCTGTACGGGCGGTGATTTCCCGCAGTCGGTGTACGTCCTGTGCCCGTCACCGCTGTGATGAAGGCTGCGCCCGGCTACACTGCGCGGTGATGAGTGCCAGGCCCCCCGCAGCAACCCGTAATTTTTCGATCATTGCCCATGTGGACCACGGCAAATCCACGCTGGCCGACCGCATTCTGGAGCGGCTGGGCGCCATGGGCGAGCGCGACAAGCGCGATCAGACCCTGGACACGCTGGAGCTGGAGCGCGAGCGCGGCATCACCATCAAGTCCACCCCGATCCGGCTGGAGTACACCCGTCCCCTGTTCGAGGACGGCACGGGCGGAGAGACCTACGTGCTGAACCTGATCGACACGCCGGGTCACGTGGACTTCAATTACGAGGTGTCCCGTTCGCTGGCGGCCTGCGAGGGCGTGCTGCTGCTGGTGGACGCCTCGCAGGGGGTGGAGGCGCAGACCATCGTCAATGCCTACCTCGCCATCGACAACAACCTGGAAATCGTGCCGGTGATCAACAAGATCGACCTGCCGGCCGCCGATCCGGAGGGTGCGGCAAAAGAGTTGGAGGATGTCATCGGCATTCCGGCAGAAGACGCCGTGTTTGCCTCGGCCAAGGCGGGCATCGGTATCGACGAGATTCTGGAAGCGGTGGTGGCGCGCATTCCGCCACCATCCGGCGATCCGGAAGCTCCCCTCAAGGCGCTGATCTTCGACTCGTTCTACGACGCCTACCAGGGGGTGATCCTGTTCGTGCGCGTGCTGGAGGGCACGGTCAGCGCCAAGGACCAGATCACGCTGATGAACGCGGACCGGTCCTTCGAGGTGGACAAGGTGGGGACGTTCACGCCGGGACTGGTGGTGGGCGAGCAGTTGCAGGCCGGAGCCGTGGGCTGGGTGGCGGCAGGCATCAAGGACATTGCCGACGCGCAGGTGGGCGACACCCTGACGGGCCGGGAGCGCAAGACCCCCGAGGCGTTCCCCGGTTTCAAGCCCGCGCAGCCGGTGGTGTTCTCGGGCCTGTACCCCACCGATACCGAGGACTACCGCAAATTGCGTGACGCGCTGGAGAAGCTCAAGCTCAACGACGCGGCCTTTTCCTTCGATCCCGAGACCTCCGAGGCGCTGGGCTTCGGGTTCCGCTGCGGGTTCCTGGGCCTGCTGCACGCTGAGATCATTCAGGAACGCCTGGAACGCGAGTACGATCTGGACCTGATCGCCACCGCGCCTGCCGTGGTCTACCGCGTCACGCTGACCAACGGCGATGTGTTCGAGACCCAGAACCCGGCGGAATTTCCCACCCGCGACCGTATGACCAGCGTCGAGGAGCCGTACATCAAGCTGTCGGTGATGCTGCCCGAGGACTACGTGGGGCCGGTGATGGGCCTGCTGCAGGAGCGGCGCGGCTCGATGGTCACCATGAACTACCTGGGCAAACGCGTGGAACTGGTGTACGAGGTGCCCTTCGCCGAAATCCTGTACGACTTCCACGACCGTCTCAAGAGCATCTCGCGCGGCTACGCCAGCATGGACTACGAGCAGCTCGGCTACCGCGACGGCGACCTGCGCAAGGTGGACATCCTGGTCAACAACGAGATCATCGACGCGCTGGCCGTGATCGTCCATGAGACCAAGGCCTACGCGCTGGGCCGCAAGATCGTGGACAAGATGGCCGAAGTCATTCCGCGCCAGATGTTCCCGGTGCCGGTGCAGGCCACCATTGGCGCGAAGATCATCGCCCGCGCCACCGTCAAGGCGTACCGCAAGGACGTGCTGGCCAAGTGTTACGGCGGCGACATCTCCCGCAAGAAGAAGCTGCTGAACAAGCAGAAGAAGGGCCGCGCCCGCATGAAGCAGATCGGCACGGTGGAGGTCCCGCAGGAGGCCTTCCTGGCCGTGCTGAGTACCGACGAATAGCGCTGAACCGCTGAACACGGCAGACGCCAGACCTGTCCAGGGGTCTGGCGTCTGCCGTACCGGAAGGCCCTACACGCCGCAACCGGTCTGCAGCGGAGTATCTGTCAGGCCTCTGGCGGGCGTCCACTCGTTGACGGTGTAGGACGAGCCCTCGTAATACGCACCGTACAGCACCAGTTCCATCCGCCCGTCGCCGTTCAGGTCAGCGATGCCTGCGAGGCGGGAAAGGGTGGCCAGCGGGCGCGTTGGGAGGGGGGCGTCGGCGTTTACGGGCGTCTGCGGCGCAATGTCCGCGCCCAGCGTGACGGTCAGCACCTGTCCGCGCACCACGTGGCGCAGCAGCACCAGGCTGTAGTCACCCGGCTGGCCGACGGGCGGGGGGTGAATGCCGCTCCGCTCGCCGTAAGAGGTGGCCTCGATCAGCACTTCCAGCGTGCCGTCGCCGTCCAGGTCGCTGCGGGTCAGGCCCACAAGGCGCACCTTAGGATTGTTCAGCCCGCGCCGCAGCAGCTCCGTGCGGACGATCTGGCGGTAGGTCTCGTTGCCGACCGGCAGCGCGGTGACGGGCCGGGGCCGGGCGTTCAGCCCTGCGGCAGTGAAGACCTGAAACTGGTCCGGTAGACCCGCGGGCCTGACGGCGACGGCGTAGGCGTCCGGGCACGGCTCGCCGAAGGATTCGGGTGTGTCGCCCGTCACGGCCACGGGCGGGCCGCCCAGACTGCGGCGCAGATAGCGCTCCTGACCTTTCAGGCGCGGCACAGTCCCGGCCGCCGTCAGCCAGCGCCCGCCCGCTGCCGCGCCCAGCAGTTGTGGCCGGTCGTCGCCCGGCGCGTGGACCAGCACCGGGAAGAAGCCGCCGGGCACAGGGGTCTGGCCTCCCGCGCCGGTGGCCATCAGAGCGCCGCCCAGCAGCAGGGCCTGTAAAAAAGGACGCGTCATGCTCCAGCGTACCCCTCTGGCGGTGGGCGCGGGCGGTTCAGAGCTGCAACGCTGCGTTCAGTGCGGCGCGGGTGCGGCCCAGGTAGCCGCTGCCGAACATATTCACGTGCGCCAGCAGGGGGTACAGGTTCCACAGGGCCGCGCGGTCCTGCCAGCCGGGTGCGGGCGGGCGGGCCTCGGCGTAGGCATCGAAGACCCGCTGCTCCACCCCGCCGGACAGCGTCATGGCGGCCAGATCGACCTCGCGGTGGCTGTGGGCTGCGGCCGGATCGATCAGCGCCGGCCCCGCCGCCGTGTACAGCAGGTTGCCGTGCCACAGGTCGCCGTGGACCACGCTGGGCACCTCCACGGGAATCAGTTTGGGCAGACGCTGGTGCAGGGTCCCGAACTGGTCTACGTCCGCGCCCGACAGGTGTTCTTGCGCCAGCCGCAACTGGGGCTGCAAGCGGGCTTCCCAGAAGAAGTCGGCGGCGCTGCGGGCAGGTGGATTGAACTGCGGCATCGTCCCGAAGTAGTTGTCCGCCGTGTCCCCGAAGCCGGGTACCGTCACGCTGTGCAGCGCGGCCAGTCCCCGGCCCAGCGCCTCCTGGCCCTGCGGCGTCGCGGCCACCGGCGGCAGGTAACGCTGCAGCAGGTACTGCCAGCCGCCCGGCGCGTCGCCGTGCGCCAGCACCTCCGGCAGCAGCAGGCCCGCCGGGCGCTGTGACGCGGCCCTGCGCAGCAGCCCCAGCCCCTGCGCCTCCGCGGAGAACAGGTGCGGCAGGGTGCGGCGGCTGGCCTTCAGGACGAAGTCCCCCCGCCCGGTCTGCAGCCGGTATACGTCGTTGATGTCGCCCCCGCCCAGGGGGGTAGCCTCCAGAATCTGCCCACCCAGATGTTGTTCCAGCAGCGGCAGCAGCGTGGGCGCAATGGAGCGGGACATGCCCGCAGTGTGCCACGGGTGCCGGGGCAGCGGGACTGGACCTGCCCTGCGTATCCTGAAGGCAAACGCCCCTGGAACCTGCCGGCTGGCCGGATGCGGGCCGTGTGAATGCGCCGCCCCTCCCGCTGCCGGAGCCGCTGACGTAGGCTGAGGAAATGCCTGTGATGCAGCTGGACCATGTCGCCATCGCCACCCCTGATCTGGACACCGGAAGCGCCCCGTATCTGGCGCTGGGGCTGCACCCCGAGGGTCCGGACGAGGACGTGCAGACCCAGGGCGTGCGGGTGCGTGCCTTTGAGGTGGGCGAGACTCTAATCGAATTGCTGATGCCCACCCGCTCCGACAGCCCGATTGCTGCGTATCTGGAAAAGCGCGGGCCGGGCCTGCACCACACCGCCTACCGTGTGGCCGATCTGGACGCCGAGATGGCCCGCCTTCGCGCCGAGGGCGCACGGTTCCTGAGCGACGCGCCCACGCCGGGCCGGGCCGGGACGCGCGTGGCCTTCCTGCATCCCAGATGGGGAGCCGGCACCCTGATCGAACTGGTGGAGCATCCCCACGGTGGGGCCGCGTCCGGGGGGGCGGGCGGTTGACCCCACCGGTTCCCTCTGGCCGCTTCCGGGCGGTGTGGTGGCTGATCTCGCTGGGCATCCTGGGCACGATCTGGTGGCTGAGCAGTGCCCCGGACACGCCGGGGCCCCCGCTGGTACACCCGCTGGACTGGATGGCCCATTTCACCGCGTATTTCGCGCTGGCCTACGCGCTGGGCCGCGCCACCGGGCGGCGCGACGTGGCGCTGCTCATCGCCGTGTGGTGGGGCGCACTGGACGAGGTGCATCAGGCTTTCGTGCCGGGCCGCGACGCAGGCATTGTCGACTGGCTGTTCGACTTGGCGGGGGCATGGCTGGGGTCCCGGCGGGCCGCACGGCGCAGCGGCACAGGACGGGGTGGGGAAGAGGAGGCCGGACCGCCCTGACGCTGGAAAAGGATGCGGACGAGGTCCTCGCCCTCCCACGGCACAGCGCCGGCACCGCCGTTCGCATCCCCGTCTGCCCTGTCGCAGTTCTGTCAGACCCGGCCCGTTACGCTGGAGGGGAGATGATGCGCGCCGTGACCCCTGCCCCAGCTGCCTGCCGCCACGCGGACACCCTGAAAGCCGCGCTGGCGCAGCTCGACGGCGTGATTCTGGGCAAGCCGGGACAGACGCGGCTGGCGGTGGCCTGCCTGCTGGCCCGCGGCCACCTGCTGATCGAGGACCAGCCGGGCGTGGGCAAGACGACGCTGGCCGGGGCGCTGGCCCGCACCTTCGGGCTGGATTTCCGGCGCGTGCAGTTCACCGCTGACCTGCTGCCTGCCGATCTGACCGGCGTGAGCGTGTGGGACGCCCCCAACTCCGCCTTCAGCTTTCTGCCGGGGCCGGTGTTCAGCGAGGTGTTGCTGGCCGATGAGATCAACCGCGCCACCCCCCGCACCCAGGGCGCCCTGCTGGAGGCGATGGAGGAGCGGCAGGTCAGCGAGGGCGGCGTGACCCGCCCCCTGCCGGACCCCTTTTTCGTGATCGCCACGCAGAACCCGGCGGCCTTCGTGGGCACCTCGCCGCTGCCGGAAGCGCAGCTGGACCGCTTCCTGATGACCATCACGCTGGGCTACCCGGACCCGCGCGCCGAGCGCACCCTGCTGGAAACCGGCGGCCGCAGCCTGAGCGTGCGTGGCCTGGGGGCGGTGCTGGACGCCGCCACACTGGTGCAGATGCAGCGCGAGGTGGACGGCATTCACGCCGCAGGCCCGCTGCTGGATTACCTGCAACTGCTGGCCCACGCCACCCGCGAGCATCCGGGGCTGTCGGTGGGCCTGAGCCCCCGCGCCCTGCTGGCGCTGCTGGGCGCGGCGCGGGCCTGGGCGTATCTGGCAGGGCGCCCGATGGTGCTGCCCGAGGACGTGCAGGCCGTCTTTCCGGCCCTGGCCACCCATCGCCTGCCGCCGCGCGCTCCGGGCGTGGGCATGTCTGACCTGCTGGCCCGGCTGCTGGCCGACACGCCGATTCCGTGAGGGGGGTGTGGGTTGTCGGAGGTGGGTGGAAACAGCCCAGGTGATCCCGCTCTTTGCCATGTCCCGGCCATGACCCCCAGAACTGCCCGGAAACCTGACCGTTCAACCGTCCTATCTGTGCCCACCACCCACCGCCCACCGCCCGCACCCCGCCTGACCCCCACCCGCTTCGGCCTCGCCTTTCTGCTGCTGGTCACGCTGACCCTGGTGGGCTGCATCAACTACGGCCTGAGCCTGGGCTACGGCCTGACCTTCCTGCTGGGCGGCGTGTGGGTCATGGCCTCCACCGGGGTGGGCCGCGCGGCGCGGCAGGTGCGGCTTGTTCTGACGGCGCCCGCCGGGGCCACGGCCGGGGGCGAGGCGCTGTTCACGCTGTCGGTCACGGCGACGGTGGCCGGGGCGGTGACGCTGCGTTTGAACAGCAGCGCGGGCGACACCCGCACCGTGACCCTGCGCGTGGCGGCGGGCGAGGTCCGCACGCTGACCGTGCCGGTTCCTGCCCGGACGCGCGGCCCGCTGACGCTGACGCCGCGCGGGGCCGCCGCGCTGGATGTCCTGGGTCTGTGGGCCGCCGGCCTGACCCCGCCCGCCCCAGTCACGGTGAACGTGGCCCCGGCCCCCGAAACCGGAGCGCCGCCCGTGCCCCTGCGGACCCTGCCGGGAGCGGGCGACGGCCAGACCCGCACGCGTGGCGACGAGGAATTCGCCGGTTTGCGCCCCTACACTCCTGGCGACTCGCCCCGGCAGATTTCCTGGCGGCATGTGGCCCGCACCGGAGAGTTGCTGACCCGCGAAACCGACGCCGCGCAGGGCCGGGTGCGCGTGCTGGAGTGGGGGGACACCTCCGCCACACCGCCGGGCGATACGGAGGCCCGGCTGTCCCGGCTGGCGGCCTGGGTGCGGGAACTGGACCGCCTGGGCCTGGCCTTCGCGCTGAAGCTGCCCGGCGCGGCGCTGGCCGCAGGCAGCGGTGAGGGCCAGCGGCTGGCCGCCCTGGCCCTGCTGGCGGGGGTGACGCCCCTCCCGCCGGGTTCACCCCCGTCCCGGAGCAGGATGCGGGCCACCACCGACGCGAACGCGCTGCGGGCCACGTTGCTGGCGCTGGCCTTTACCCTCGCGCCGGGGGTGCTGTGGCAGCCGCTGTGGGCCTCGGCGCTGGTGGCGGGGCTGCTGGCGTACGGTGCCGTTCGCACGCGCCGGCCGCTGCCCGCAGTTCCCACCTGGGTGCTGGGCGGGATGGCCGGGCTGGCGGCGGTGGGCCTGAACGCCACCTACGGCACGCTGCTGGGCCGCGACGCAGGGACGGCGCTGCTGGCGCTGCTGGTGGCCCTCAAGACGGCCGAAAGCCACGGGCGGCGCGACGGTCAGCTACTGGTGTTGCTGGGACTGTTCGTTGCCAGCACCCACTTCTTTCATGGTCAGGGACCGCTGACGGCCCTGCACACCATTCTCAGCGCCGCGCTGCTGCTGGCCGCCGCCTCACGCTGGACCGCCCCAACCAGAACTGGGCCGGTGCGCCCGGACCAGGAAGCAGAGGCGGACCTGCCCGCTGCCCTGATCCGCAGCGGGCGCCTTCTGGCCCTGGCCGCGCCGCTGGCGCTGACGCTGTTCGTGCTGTTCCCGCGCCCGGAGAGCCCGCTGTGGCAGGTGCCGGTCCAGGGCGGGGCAAGTACGGGATTGTCGGATGAGATTCGCGCCGGAGAGTACAGCAATCTGGCCCAGAACCGCGCCGTGGCCTTTCGCGCCGATTTCACGGGTCCGCTGCCTGCCCCGGATCAGCGCTACTGGCGCGGTCCGGTCTACGAGGCCTACGACGGCCAGGCCTGGAAACAGGTGCGGATCGGCGGCAGGTCGCCCAGCATCGAACCGCTGGCCAGTGCCCCGGCCTGGAATTACACCCTGACCCTAGAGGCGTCCGGGAATCCCTGGCTGCTGGCGCTGGACACCCCATTGACGCTCCCCCAGCGCACCGTGCTGACCACCGCGTTCCAGGCCGTGACCTTTCGCCCCGTCAGTGCCCGCCGCCGGGTGACCCTGGAAAGCCGCCCGGCGCGCCTGGGCGTCAGCGAGAACCCGGACCGGTTGCAATTTAACCTGTCGCTTCCCGCTGGGCAGAGTCCGCGGGCCGCTGCGCTGGGTGCGGGCTGGAGCCAGCTTCCGCCCCAGGGACGGATTGAAGCAGGCCTGGACTATCTGCGCCGGGGCGGCTTTGCCTACACCCTCTCGCCGCCGCTGCTGCCCGCGCAGGACCGGGTGGACGCCTTTCTCTTTGGCACCCGGCAGGGCTTTTGCGAACACTACGCGCAGTCCTTTGTGTTCCTGATGCGCGCCGCCGGACTGCCTGCCCGCATCGTCGGCGGCTACCTGGGCGGCGAGCAGAACCCCGATGGCGGCTACCTGATTGTGCGCCAGCAGGACGCCCATGCCTGGGCCGAGGTCTGGGTGCAGGGGCAGGGGTGGCAGCGCGTGGACCCCACCGCCGTGGTGGCCCCCGCCCGCGTGAATGCCGGGCTGTCCACCGCCTTGACGCAGCCGCAGGCCGCCGTTGCCGCCAGCCCCACCGGGCTGGGCCGCTTTGGCCTGCGCCTGGACGCGCTGCAAAACCGCTGGAACGATCTGGTGGTGGGCTACGACGGGGACCGGCAGCAGGCCCTGCTGGCCCGCATGGGGCTGGGCAGCGTCGGCTCAGCCCCGTATCTGGTGGTGGGGGCGCTGCTCGCCGTGCTGGCACTGCTGCCCGCGCTGTGGTGGCTGCGGCGGCAGGCCCGCCCACGCGACCCCGCCGCCCGCGCCCTGCATAGCCTGACCGTGCGCCTGCGGCTGCCGCGCGAGCCGGGCGAGACGCCCAGCGCTTACGCCGCCCGCGCCGCCCAGGCCCACCCCCACCTGACTCCCGCACTGGACGAGGTGGTGCGGGCCTACCACGCCGCCCGCTACGCACCCGGCGAGTCCACGGAAGCGCTCAAAGCGCTGGCCGCAGCGCTGCGCGAAGTCCGGCGCTAACGGCACCTCACCAACCCACCCGGTCCATCACAGGAACGCCTGTGCTGGGGGCAGCTGGCATGGCAGATGCAGAGGGCCACGGCAGGAAGCGTGCGCCCGGCTGGGAGGCACTGTGATCCCCGTGGCCGGAATGTTGGCCCGGCGTGGCTGGACTCTGGCCTGATACGCCGGGCAGCTAATTACGCAACATGCAGAAAAACACCGAACGTTGCCCCATCGCTTAGTCGGGTTGACGTTGGCTCTTCAACCGCAATTCGCCGGAGTGCGCTGAGCCCCGGAACCGGGCGGGCAGTCAGGGGAAGTTGGGCTGGGCATCCAGCTACATCCAGATCGAGCGCCGCCCCGTCTTTTCGCAGCGGCCCAATGCAGATCAGCGGCTCAATGCAGATGCAGCCCGGCACCCTGCTGCCGCACCGCCCGCCGCCGGCGCTTGACCGCCACCATGCGTTCGTGGGCCAGCCTCAGCAGCGCCTCGCCCACGCCCTCGCTGCTGTGAGTGATGCCCACGCTGACGCCCTGCAGCGGCGCCACCTGACGGGCGGCCAGCACCGCCGTGTCCACTGCGTCATGTACCGACTCCTCGTCCATGTCCTCCATCACCACGAACCTGTCGCCGCCCAGCCGGTAGACCTCGCCGGACTGGCCCAGCTCCACCTTCAGGGTGCGGGCGAACACCTGCAGCAGCTTGTCGCCCTGGGCCGGGCCCTCCTGATCGTTCAGTGCTTTCAGGCCGTCCAGATCCAGCAGCGCCAGAAGATAGGGACGGCCGTCCAGATGGCGCTGGATCAGGTCCTGGTACACGGCGCGGCGGTTCAGAATGCCGGTCAGCGCGTCTGTGCGGGCCTCCTGGTGGGCCAGCTCGGCTTCCAGCCGCCGGTCCAGGGCGCTGCGCAGGCTGCGGCCCGTCGCCTCCAGCAGCGCCTGATCACTGCCCCGCCAGCGCATCACCGGGTTGTCGTTCAGCCGCATGGCCATCAGCACCGAGGTCGCCCCGCTGCGCGTGCCCAGGGGCACCCAGGCGGTCTGCTGGACCCCGGCGGCCACCACCGCGCCCAGCGCGCCGGGAAAGCCCGGGTAGTCGTCGAGGTACAGGGGCCGGGTCAGGTCGTTCAGGGTGGTCGTGACCGAGTTGGAGCAGTCGGGCAGATGACCGGACAGGGGCTGCGCGGCCGGGGGCACCCGTGCGGACTCGCACGCCGCCTCCACCCGCAACTCCTCGCCCTCGCAGACCAGCAGCGCAATCGAGTCGGCGTTCAGAACGTCGCCCAGCAGGTCCCAGGCCCCCAGGGTCATGTCCTCCGGGGACAGGTCCTGGTCCATCAGCCTCGTGATGCCCTCCAGCACCCAGGTCTGGTCCAGTCCACGTTGCAGCTCGGCGCTGCGGCGCTGCTGGGCGTCGTGGCCGCGGTGCAGGGCGCAGGTGTGGGCGCGCAGTTCCAGTTCGTCCACCACCAGCGCGGCCAGGGCCTGCAGGTCCTGCAGGTTCTCCTGGGTCAGCGGGCGGGGCTGGTGGTCCGTGACGCACAGCGTCCCGATGCGGTGCCCTGCCGGGGAGACCAGGGATGCCCCCGCATACATATGGATGTGTGGTTCACCCACGACCCCCGGGTACTGGGCGAAGCGTGGATCGGCATGCGCGTCCTCCACGACCAGCGGCTCCGCCTGCAGGATGGTCCAGGCACAGATGGAGGCGTGGCGCGGCGTGGTGATGCCCCCCGGACCGTGGGTGGATTTGGTCCACTGCCGGGACTGGTCCACGAGGTTGATGCTGGCCACCGGAGTGCCCAGCAGGCGGGCGGCCAGCCGGGTGATGCGGTCAAAGGCAGCCTCGGCAGGCGTGTCGATAATCTCGTACTGCGCCAGGGTCAGCAGGCGGGCGTACTCGTCGGACGGAAGAGGAGCGCCGGTCATAGGGCGCAGCCTGTCAGCACTGCTCTTGCGAAGCTCTGACAGGCCCCACTCATGAGGGACAGTGGGGCAGGCTGCTTGGCGCTGCAACACACGATCTGTCGATTCTTAGCTCACTTATGTCTCCGGCACAAAACAAAAAAGCCCCGTACGGGACGGGGTTTTCTATCGTTGGTGGCGATGCGCGGACTTGAACCGCGGACCTAACGATTATGAGTCGTTCGCTCTAACCAGCTGAGCTACATCGCCTGGAGATGATCAGGACAACCTGAAGAAAAAAGCAGCCCCGCACGGTGGCGGGGGCTTTTTGATGGTGGAGCTGAGCGGGTTCGAACCGCTGACCTTCTGAATGCCATTCAGACGCGCTCCCAACTGCGCCACAGCCCCTCTTTTGTTGCTTGCCTCTTTCAAGGCTCAGCCAGATTAACAGCGCTTTCCCAGGTTGTCAACGGGTCTGGTCTTCCAGGTGCCCGGCAGGGTGGGCCGACGTCACCTGATGCGCCGCGAGATTCACGTAGCCCTCAATCAGATGGATGATCACCGGGTTGTGGGTATGGACCCCGTGCGCCTGCCCCACGCCGTCCTCAGCGATGAAGTGGGCGATCAGTGCCGCCTCGCCGTCGCGGGTCAGCAGGAAGGCGTGCTGGCCCACCGCCGCAATGCTGGGCAGGCCCGCCAGATGGGTGCGGTGCAGCTCCACGCCGCGCGGGGCCAGACGTTCCAGGTCCGCCGCAAAGCTGGGTTCTCCGGCCATGAACAGGCTGCGCCGGGCGTTCAGGGTCAGGTCCTCGCACAGGCTGCGGATGGCGGCCTCGCCGTACAGGTGGTACACCGCTTCCGGCGCTGGGTCGGGGGCCAGACGCGAGAGGTCGCGGTCCAGCGCGCCCAGCCGGTCGTCGAAGCTGCGCCGCGCTCGCGCCAGGTACTCGCGGGCGCTGAGCGGGGCGTATTCCAGCGGATTCTGACCCACCTTGGCGGCCAGCCCCCGGCCCTCCAGACGCTCCAGGGTCTCGTAGATCTTGGGACGGGGAATCCCGGCCTGCCGCGCCACGCGGGCCGGCACGGCGCGGCCCAGCGCCAGCAGGGCGGTATACGCGCGGGCCTCGTACTCGGTGAGGCCCAGCGCTTGCAGGTGAATCACGGCGCTCATCTGCCGGTCAGCATACGGGAAAAGCGGCCTTCACGCATGTTTGCGCAGCAGAATGCTCTTGAGATACAGACTTTCGGGCACGCTCAGCAGGTGCGGGTGGTCGGCGGGCTGGTACGTCACGGCCACCACCTCGGCGTCGCAGTCGGCCTCGGCGGCGGCCACGCGGGCGGCGTCCAGCAGATCGTCCACCCGAATGTAGTGGGCACAGGTGCTGATCATCAGGTGGCCGCCGCTGACCAGCATCCGCAGCGTGTGGGCCGCGCCGTCGGTGAAGATGCGCTTGGCCCGCGGCACGTCGTCGCGGCGCTTGGCCAGGGTGGGCGGATCCAGCACGGCGGCCCCGAAGCTGCGCTTCTCGCGCTCCAGCGCGGCCAGCACCTCCAGCGCGTCGCCCCAGCGCACGCCCACGTTGCTGTTCACGCCGTTGCCCCGCGCGGCCCCTTCCAGCGCGGCCAGGGCCACCTGGTCCTTGTCCACCCCCACGCTTTTTGCACCTGCCTTGGCCGCGTGCAGGCTGAAGCCACCGGTGTACGAGTACACGTCCAGAAAGCCCTGGCCGGGCTGCACCAGCGAGCGCATCAGGCGGCGGTTGTCGCGCTGGTCCAGAAAGAAGCCGGTCTTCTGGGCGTCCATCGGCGCAAAGTGCAGGCTCAGGTCGTCCTCATGGAACTCGACGCGCTCCGGCACCTCGCCCCACAGCGGCCCGGCCACCATGCCCAGCCCCTCGCGGCGGCGCTCACCGGTATCGCTGCGCTCGTAGGCGCTGGCGGCCCCGGTCACCTCGCGCAGCGCTTTCAGGATCAGGTCCCGGTGCCGCTCAGTCCCGGCGTTGCGAAGCTGCACGGCCAGCACGTCCCCGAACTGATCGGCCACCACGCCCGGCAGCCCATCGGCCTCGGCGTAGACGGCCCGCACGGCGTCGGTGTTCAGGATGCGGCCCTCGCGGCGCTTGAGGGCGGCCTTTACGCGGGCGCGGTAGAACTTCAGGTCAATGTCTTCCCGCTCCCAGGTGAGCAGGCGCAGCGGCGTCGCGCCGTCTGGGTTGAAGTACCCGCGCGCGATCACCTTGCCGCCGGGAGCTTTCACGTCCACGACCTCGCCGGGCGCGATGCCCGCGTCGGCGTCGGCGATGTCGCCCGAATGCCCGTAGGGATAGCGGCCCAGGGTGCGCCGGACGGCGGCGGGCTGGAGGGTGACGGCGGCGGACTTCTTCATGAACGACAGGCTAGCGGATGGGGGAGAGGGCTTGATGGGGACGGGAGGTTGGGGGGAAGGCCGCGAAGACAGGGCACGACATCTTGCCCTGGGCGTTCCCGTCTCCCACCCGGCTTGAACCCGGCCCCCCTTCGGCGCATCCTGTGGCCTATGCCTGACCCCGCCGTGACCTTTCCCGCACCCCGGCGCATTCCCTATCCGGGCGGCTGCGTGCTGGAACCCGGTCCCTACGCACTGGACTATCTGCTGAAATGGCCTGCTGAGATGACGGTGAACGGAAAGCCCTACCCCGAACAGCCGGTCTACCCGCTGATTCGCGGGTTGCTGGCCGATCCGGCGGCCCACGGCATCACGCTGAAAGAGGCCCAGGCTGCGCGGGACCGCTTCCTGGAACTGGCCGGGCAGGCGCTGGAGGCCGAGGGCGGCGACCGGCGCTGGCTGGAGCGGGAGTTCGGGCGCTGAATACAAGGGCGCTGGGCGGGCGCGGCGCGTCCGGGGACTGGGGAGAGCTGGCCCTGGCCGAGCCGCTGCCGGGCGAGGCGCTGCACGCCCGCGTGGCCCGCACCCTGCGCGGCGCCGTGACCGGCGGCCTGCTGTCCGAAGGCACGCGCCTGCCCGGCCACCGCCGTCTGGCCGGGGTGCTGGGCGTCTCGCGCAATACCCTGGTGGACGCCCTGGCGGGCCTGGAGGCCGAGGGTTACCTGCGTGTGCAGGGCCGCAGCGGAACGGTGGTCTGCGTACCCGCCGCTGAGGCAGGCGCCCCGTTCACGGCGACCGTGGATGAATTGCCCCTCAGCGCCTGGGCCACCCGCGCCCTGTCGGGCGGCGAGGACGCCGCCGAGGGCCACTACTCGGTGGATTTCCGCGTGGGTCAGCCGGTGCCTGAGCTGTACCCGGAAGCGGCCTGGACGGCGGCCCTGGCCCGTCAGGCGGGGCGACTGGGCCGCAGAACGCAGGGTGGCCCCGCCTCGGATCCGCTGGGGCCATTGGAAACCCGCCGCGCCCTGTCAGCCTACCTGAACGCCGTGCGCGGCGCGCGGGTCACGCCTGAGATGGTGATGCTTACCGGCGGCACGCAGTCGGCACTGGACGCGCTGGCCCGCGTGTTTCTGGAGCCGGGGCGCATGGCGGCGGTGGAGGACCCCACCTACCCCGGCGCGCGGGCAGCACTGTCGGCCACCGGGGCGGCGGTGGTGCCGGTGCCGGTGGACGGGAGCGGCCTGCGCCCCGGAGCCCTGCCCCCGCACGCCACGCTGCTGTACCTGACCCCCGGTTGCCAGTACCCCACCGGCGTGACCCTGGGGGCCGCCCGCCGCGCCGCACTGGTGGCCTGGGCGCGGCGCGGCAACGCCTTTGTGCTGGAAGACGACTACGCCGCCGACTTGCACCACACGGGCCGCCCCCTGCCGGTGATGCAGGGACTGGCCCCGGACCGGGTGATTTTGCTGGGCAGTTTCAGCAAGAGCCTGGCCCCGGCCACCCGCAGCGGCTTTCTGGTGGCTCCACCTCCGGTGCTGCGGGTGCTGGCCCGCACCCGCCCGCTGACGGACCGGGCACCCGGCACGCTGGACGCCCTGGCCCTGGCCGACGTGCTCAGTTCAGGGGCGTACGGGCGGCATCTGCGCCGGGCGCGGCTGGTGCTGGCCCACCGGCAGGACGTGCTGCTGGCGGCCCTGGGCGAGTGGCAGCCCACCTGGGAGGCGCACGGCGCGGCTTCCGGGCTGCATGTGTACGTGCGGCTGCCCCCCGGTCTGAGCGAGGCGCAGGCCGTGGCCGGGGCGGCGCGGCGGGGCGTGGCCCTGTCGCCTGTTGCACCCCTCTCGGCCGCTGGGGGGCGGGCCGCCGTGCTGCTGGCCTTCGCCCACCTGACCCCCGAGACCATCCGGCAGGGGGTCCGGCGGCTGTCGCTCGCCCCCTGACCCCCCCCGCCACAGTGTAATTTCTCTTTCAGAGTCGTGGCATTTCGCGTTAAGCTGTGCCGATGCGTCTGCTTCTCGTGGTCCTGCTGCTGGCCCTGACCGCGCTGTACCTGACCTTCGGTCTGCGGCTGGGCTACATGACCCTGACGCCCACCTACCTGTGGAACGCCACGGGCGAGAACAGGTACACCTTCGGCGTCTACGACGAGAACCAGCAGGTCGGCGTGCGCGGTTCCTGCACGGTCCGCAGCGGCAAGGCCACCTTTCGCCTGGTCTCTCCGGGCGGCACCCAGATCGCCGGTCAGGTGTGTCCCCAGGGCAAGTGGGGGCTCAACGTCCTGGGCACGGGAGACGCCGGGCGTTACCGGCTGACCATTGAACTGGAGCACTTCACCGGCATGATCGACATTGAGGAGGCCCGCAAGTAACGCCGCCGGGTCGCCCGCAAAAGCCACAATAAAGACCGGCAGGCCGCTTGATGGGCCTGCCGGTCTTTATTGTGGGCGCCTGTGGTTGGCGGGTTAGCCCTGCTGCGTGCCTTCCTGGGCAGCCTTGGCCTTGTTGAGGGCCTTGGCCAGGCGGCTCTTCTTGCGGGCGGCGGTGTTCTTGTGCATGGTGCTGCCCTTGGCGGCCTTGTCGATCAGGCTCTCGGCCTTGCTCTGGGCTGCGGCCAGGTCCTCACCGTTGGTCACGGCGGCCAGCGCCTTCTTGGTGAAGGTCTTGATGGTGCTCTTGCGGCTGCGGTTGAGCATGCGGCGCTTGAGGCTCTGGCGGTGGCGCTTCTGGGCGGACTTGTGACGTAAAGCCATGTTCTTACTCCTTGTTCTCCCGCGTCGCGGGGCGGTTCCCCGTGGTGGGGAACTCGTGGCGTTCAGCAGATCTGAAGCTGCTGCACGCGCCGGGGCGAAGGTCGCGCTGGACCACCCGCGCCGGGCCGCCTCTGAGAAGAGACAACCTCGTAACTATACGCGCTTTGGCGGTGCCGGACAAGCCTTAGACTGGGGCCATGCGAAGTCGCCGTCCCCATCCGCCCGAGGGTGATGCGCCCCCGCGCGAGGTCCGGCCCAGGACCCCGCAGGAGCAGCGCGACGCCCTGCTGGCCTACGCCTTCCGTGCGCTGGGCGGCCGAGCGCTGACCGAGACCGAGCTGCGCGGCAAGCTGGAGCGCCGCAGCGACACCCCGGAGCTGGTCGAGGAAGTCCTGAAGCGCGTGCAGGAACTGGGCTACCAAGATGACGAACAGGTGGCCCGCATCGAGGGCACCCGGCGTGGCGTGGGGACCTTCCGGGTGCGCCAGACCCTCAAGCGCCGGGGCGTGCCCGAGAACCTGATTCAGGACACCCTGGAGGCCCGGGATCCTGACGAGGAGCGTGCCGGGGCGCTGGAAGTGCTGGAGCGGCGCTGGCCGGCGCTGGCCCGCAAGAAGGACCCGAGGGCCAGCGCCTACGCCTTTCTGGCTCGCCGGGGCTACGGCGGCGACGCCATCTGGCCCGCCATCCGCGAACTGAGCGAGCGCCTGCCGCCCGCAGAGGACGACGAGGAATCTGAGGGCGACGGGGAGTAACGCGTCTGCCTTGACACCCCACAGGGCGGCGGATAAACTGCCGGACGCACTTGAAACGCTGCGCGGTCCCCCGTGACCCCCAGCGCGACAGGAGCCGTGGCGGGGCGTAGCGCAGCCTGGTAGCGCACGTCGTTCGGGACGACGGGGTCGAAGGTTCGAATCCTTTCGCCCCGACCACGCACAGAACTGACCTCCCCGACGCGGGAGGTCTTCTTTTTGCCCGCTGCCCCCCGCCCCCCTGCCTGCCGGAGTCCCATGCGCGTCTTTGCCATCGCCGATCTGCATCTGGCCTACGTGACCCCCAAACCCATGACGGTCTTCGGGCCGCAGTGGGCCGGGCACCCGGAGGCCATCTATGAGCGCTGGCGCGAGGTGGTGCGCCCCGGCGATCTGGTGCTGCTGCCCGGTGACCTGTCGTGGGCCATGCGCCTGCCCGACGCCATGACCGATCTGGCGCGGGTGGCCCAGCTGCCCGGCACCAAGGTTCTGTTGCGCGGCAACCACGACTACTGGTGGCCCACGCCGTCCAGGCTGCGCGCGGCCTTGCCTCCCGGCATGCTGGCCGTCCACAACGACGCCGTGCGGGTTGAGGATTCAGGGGGCCGGGGTGTGGTGGTCTGCGGCACCCGCGGCTGGAACACGCCGGGCTATGTCCCCTTGAATGAGGAGGACCAGAGGCTTCTGAACCGCGAGGCCCAGCGCCTGACCCTCAGCGTGGAGGCGGCGGCGCGGCTGCGGCAGCCGGGCGATCACGTTCTGATGATGCTGCACTACCCGCCCGCCTCGGCCCCCTACCCCCCCAATCCGCTGACCACCGTGATCGAGGCGGCGCGGCCCGAGCTGATCGCCTATGGCCACCTGCACGGCGTTCCGGTTGAAAAGTCCATGCGGCATGTGAACGGGATTCCCGCGCATCTGGTGGCGGCGGATGGCCTGAAATTCACGCCGAAGCTGCTGCTGGATACCGGGGATTAGCCGGGCACCCACCCGTGGACACGTCATCCAGGCAGACCAGCGCCTCCAGGACGTGGGCGTCCACTCCACCCAACGCTGACCCCTGTACGGTGGGACCGCTGTGGATACCGTTAAAAACCGCCAGCCGCCCGG
The DNA here is from genome assembly GCF_014647055.1 of Deinococcus aerolatus. Taxonomy (NCBI): domain Bacteria; kingdom Thermotogati; phylum Deinococcota; class Deinococci; order Deinococcales; family Deinococcaceae; genus Deinococcus; species Deinococcus aerolatus. The sequence continues at coordinate 130,876 of NZ_BMOL01000004.1, forward strand.
CCGCAGCATCCGCAGGGTGGGGGTAGAGTTGAGCCTGTTCGGTTCACTCTGTCTCTCTGCACAAGGAGCATCCATGACCCCATCCACCGATCTTCCTGCCCGCACACTTCGCGATCTGACCGTGTCCGCCCTGGGCTTGGGCTGCATGGGCATGAGCGAGTTCTACGGCGACGCCGAAGAGGCCGAGAGCGTCCGCACGCTGGACCGTGCGCTGGACCTGGGCGTCACGTTCTTCGACACCGCCGACATCTACGGCCCCCACACCAACGAGGAACTGCTGGGCCGCTGGCTCAGGGGCAAGCGTGACCGCGTGGTGCTGGCCACCAAATTCGGCATCGTGCGCGAGCCGGGCTACCCGATGCAGCGCAGCCTGTCGGGGCGGCCCGAGTACGTGCGGAAGTCCATCGAGGCCAGCCTCAAGCGCCTGAAGACCGATCACATCGATCTGTACTACCTGCACCGCCTCGATCCGCAGACGCCCATTGAGGACACCGTGGGCGCGATGGGCGAACTGGTGGAGCGCGGCATGGTGCGTTACCTGGGCCTGTCGGAGGTGGACGCCGCAACGCTGCGCCGCGCCGACGCCACCCATCCGATCACCGCCCTGCAAAGCGAGTACTCCCTGTGGACCCGTGATCCGGAACACGTCCAGCACCCCACAGATGACCAGGGCTCCGGTGACGAACAGCCCGGCGAGAGCGTGCTGGCCGCCTGCCGTGACCTGGGCGTGGGGCTGGTGCCGTACAGCCCGCTGGGACGCGGTTTCCTGACCGGGCAGCTCAAGTCCCCCGACGACTTCGGCCCCGACGATTTCCGCCGCACCAGCCCGCGCTTTCAGGGCGAGAACTTCCAGAAGAACCTGGATCTGGTGGCCGAGGTGCAGCAGATGGCGCGTGACAAGGGCTGCACAGGGGCGCAGCTGGCGCTGGCGTGGGTGCTGGCGCAGGGCAAACACATCGTCCCCATCCCCGGCACCAAGCGGGTCAAGTACCTGGAGGAAAACCTGGGTGCGCTGGATGTGACGCTGAACCCCGACGATCTGGCCCGCATCGACGCCACCTTTCCGCCGGGCGTGGCGACGGGGGCGCGGTATGGGCAGATTCAGGCGGCGCAGCGGTAGCCGGGATGCGCAGCAGAGACTCTCGTGCTGCAACAAGCCTGCCGTGCCCTCGCTGTGCATGACGGTGACAGGATGATGCCGCGCCCATTCCCATTCTGACGGAGCCGGGGGTCCGCTAGCATCTGTCCCATGTCCCTGACCCTCTCTGTCCTGAGCGGCGAATATGCTGTGTGCCAGCTTCCCGAAGACGCCGTGCCGCCCGCGTGGGCCTTTGCGGGTGAGTTCTGGAGCGTGACCCGCGCGCCCGGTGAGCTGTCGGTGGTGTGTGCGGCGGCACGCGTGCCGGAGGACGTACGGGCGCAGAGAGGCTGGGCCGCCCTGCGGCTGCACGGCCCCTTCGAATTCACGCTGACCGGCATTCTGGCGGGCGTGCTGAATCCGCTGCGGGACGCGGGCGTGGGCATCTTTGCCCTGTCCACCTTTGACACCGATTACGTGCTGGTGGCGCAGGCGCGGCTGGCGGAGGCGGTGGCCGCCCTAATGGCGGCGGGGCATACCGTCAATCTTTGAAGTCTGCACGCTCCAGCATGTAGCGGATCACCGGTACCATCTCGCCCCGGTATTCCTCTGATCTGCCCTGCCCGTTTTCGGAGAAGCCCAGCCGCCGCATCAGCGCCCGCGAACGCACGTTGGGCGCATGAACCTCGGCAGTCACAGTCTGAAGGCCCAGATCATGGAAGGCGTGCGCCAGCGTCAGCCGCCCGGCCTGCAACCCCAGTCCCTGGCCCCACAGGCCCGGCTCCCCGATGGCGATGCCAAACTCGGCGCTGCGGACCGTGAACCCCGCCAGATCGGTGTAGCCCACCAGCACGCCGTCCACCCAATGCCGTGGCGCAGCAACTCCGGCGGCGTCAGCGTGAGCAGCCCCTGCCAGTGCTGGCGGATGTGTTCGGCGGGCAACCCCACGGACCACGCGATGGCCAGACAGAATTCCTCGTCCGCGCCCCAGCGCACGGCACATTCCTCGTCGCCGGGGCGCAGCGGGCGCAGACGCAGCTCGCTCACGGCCACAGCCCGGCCAGAATCTGGGCCGCCGAACCCTCCCGCCCCTGCCCCACGCCCTCTCCAGCCCACAGGCTCAGCACGTCCGCGCGGCCCGCCTCTGCCCCCGCCGCCCGCAGCTGCCGCGTGAGGGCGTTCTGAAATGGATAGGGAAGTGGGTGCGCCACCCCCTCCGTCACGGCATTTCTCAGCCCCCGTGCCGTGCGTCCGCTGAAGGCACGGGTGAGCACAGTGTCGCCGGGCCGCGCCGCCGCCAGCGCCGAACGGTACGGCGCGGAGGTCCCGGCCTCTGCCGCCCGCAGGAACGCCGTGCCACACTGCGCGAGCCTGGCTCCGGCGTCCAGCACGGCGCGCACGTCTTCCCGTGTCATCAGGCCGCCCGCCGCAATCAGCGGCACGCGGACACCCTGTGCTGCCGCCTGAACCAGTGCCAGCGTGTCGGCCCGTTCATCCGTAAGCCAGCCGCCCCGGTGCCCGCCTGCCGCGCCCCCCTGCAACACGACAGCGTCCACCCCATCGGCTTCCAGCTGCCGCGCCTCGTCCAGCCCTGTCGCGGTGCCCATTGTCAGGACGCCGCGTGCCCTCAACGCCTCCAGGTGCCGGGCGTCCAGCCGTCCAAAGGTGAAGGAGAGGACAGCCGGGCAGACGTCCAACACGGCCTCCAGCTGGGATTCAAAGTCCTGCTCCGCCTGGGCTGTCAGCACGGGCGGCGCCAACCCCAGCCTGGCGTGAAAGGGGGCGAGTTCGGCGGTGGCCCGCGCCACTTCCAGCTGTGTTGGACGCGCGGCGGGCTGCGGCGCGAACAGGTTCAGGGCGAAGGGCCCCGGCGTCAGCCGACGCACCGCCGCGCCCGTCTCCCGGATCTGCGCGGGCGTCAGGTACGCCACGCCCAGGCTGCCCAGTCCGCCCGCCTGCGAAACGGCGGCGGCCAGTTCCGGCGTGCCCGGCCCGCCGGCCATCGGGGCCAGGACGATGGGCACGCGCAGGTTCAGCCGCTGCAGGATGACAGGCATGCCAAGACTGTAGCCTGCCCGAACCGTGGCTGCTCCCCCTCACCCGTTCCGCGCCCTGACCGCGTACCGCCGCGCCGCCTACGCCGCGCAGCCCGCGCCCCGGCGGCAGTTCATGGCCCGTGAATTCATGCTGGAAATGCTGGAGCGGGTGGGCGAACTGCTCCCGCTGGAGGACGCCCCGGACCTGCCCTGGGCGCTGGCCGAGCGGGTGCATGACCCGGCGTACCTGGCCCGCTGGCGCGGCGGCGACGTGACCCGCGCCGAGGAACGGGCCCTGGGCTTCGCCTGGACGCCGGCGGTGGTGCAGCGCGGCCTGGGCAGCAGCGGGGCCACCCTGGCCGCCACCCGCGACGCGCTACGGGTGGGGCTGGGCCTGAACTTTGGCGGCGGCACCCACCACGCCTACGCCGATCACGCCGAGGGCTTTTCCTTCCTGAACGACGTGGTGATCAGCGCCCGCTGGCTGCTGGACAGCGGTCACGCCCGCCGCATCCTGATTCTCGATCTGGACGTGCATCAGGGCAACGGCACGGCGGCCCTGCTGGCGCAGGAGGCGCGGGCGCTGACCGTCAGCCTGCACGGCGCGAACAACTACCCCTTTACCAAGGAAACGGCGGGTCTGAACATCGGCCTGCCCGACGGCACCGGGAACGCGGCGTACCTGGCGGCAATGGATGGGCAGGTGGCCCCCGCCGTGGCCGCTTTCCGCCCGGATTTCGTCTTCTATCTGGCAGGGGCGGACGTGCTGGCGGGCGATCAGCTGGGCAAGCTGGCGCTGAGCCTGGACGGCGTGCGCCAGCGCGACGCGCGCGTGTTCGCGTGGGCTGCCCGTGCCCACATTCCCCTGGTCACGGTGATGGCCGGAGGCTACAACCGCGACCCGCAGCAGCTGATCGCCGCGAGGGTGGGGACGGTAGAGGCCGCGCTGGAAGCCTTTTCAACGGGATGGACGCGGCCGGCAGCCGAACGGTGGCCCACTTGAACGTGCCCAGTCCCTCAGAACCGCAGCTCCACCCCCACGCCCGCGCCGAGGCCCGAGGCGGTGCCGCTGCGCACGAAAGCCCGCCATCCGGCCGGCCCCAGCAGCGGCCCGCGCACGCCGCCCTCGGCGTACACGCCAAAGCGGTCCGTGTACTCCGCGCCCGCCGCAGCGAAGGCGTCCACCCGCGTGATCGGCAGGTTGATGTCGCGCAGGGTGGCGCCCACCGCAAACCGGTTGCTGCTGGTCCTGCGCCAGGCCTTTTCCGCCGCCCCCTCGAGGCCCAGCGTGCCCAGAACCGGCACCCGGAATACCGAACCGCCCGCGTGGACGCCGTAGCCCTTCGTCGTGGCGTCCACCCCAGCCCAGGCGGTGGCCGCCGAGGCGCTGCACGGCAGGGCGAGGACGGCGGCCATCAGCAGGAAGCGTGGGTTCATGGCTCCAGGGTAACCGGTGGGAATGAGCGTGGTGGCCGCGGCGCTCTCACCGTGTCGCGCCCACCGTGGCTCCCTGCCCGTTCCGTCTCGGGCTGACCCGCTACCCGTTCAGCCGCACGCCCGCCACCGTCGCCAGCATGCGGAAGGTCTGGAACAGGTGGTAGGCGTTCTCGCTGCTCCAGCCCACCGTCACGGCATCCACCCGCGTCACGCCCGGCACGCGGGCGCAGGCGTCGGCTCGGGCCTGATGGTCAAACGACAGCTGACACGGCGCGGGCCAGCGGGTGGTGTAGGGCTGCGCGTTCTTCGCGGCGCGCACGGCCTGCTCGGCCCCCTCGCGGATGCGCCGCTGCGCCTCGGCGGGGTGCAGGTGAACGGCGGCGTAGGTGCTCAGCCCTTCCTTGACCGCCACCGTCACCACCCCCTCGCCCAGCTCGGCGCGGATCTCGGCCATCGCCACGTCGTCGCCGCAGGCAAAAACCACCGGGACCTCGTAATGCCCGGCCAGCAGCGCGTTCAGGCCATACTCGCCGGTGTCGATGCCGCCCACCCGCACGTTGCGGATAAAGCCGTTCCAGGTGTGCGCCAGCGGGCCGCGTGGGCTGCCGGCGCGGGCGTGGTAGCCCACGAACAGCAGCGCCCCCACGCCTTCTTCCTGCACGCCCTGCACCATGCTCAGCGGTTTGTCGTTGCCGCTGGTAAAGCGCACCTGCTGGGGCAGCAGTTCGGGCAGGAGGTTGCGCATGGTGTCGTGGCTGTCGTTGATCAGCACGTCCGTCGCACCGCCCATCAGGGCGCCCTCGGCGGCGGCGGCGGCTTCCAGCGTCATGCGCTCGCGGGCCAGCTGGTACTCGGTGCCGTTGACCAGGCCCCCGAATTCCGGCGGACTGACCTGCACCCACGACGCCACCCCGCACACGCCCTCCATATCCACGCTGATGACCACTTTCATGGGCGCAGTGTAGGGGGTGGACGCAGGCGGGTGAAGGCGGGCAGGTGAACTGCGCGCGCCACAGGGCCAGGAACCTTGCTGGCCGGCCCCCGGCCCAGCCGGGTTGCCCGACCCACCGTGAACCCGGCCCCCGAACCCTTAAAAAGGGCATGCTAGCCTCACCCTCTATGAGCCGCGTTTCCCTGAAATCCGCCCGCGAAATCGAGGCCATGCGCCGTGCGGGGGCGCTGGTCGCCGAAACCTTCCGGGTCCTGGACCCCTTCGTCAAGCCTGGCGTGACCCTGGCCGAACTGGACCGCATCGCCGAGGAACACATCCGCAAGGCCGGGGCCACCCCCGCGTACCTGGGCTACGGCCCGCGCACCAATCCCTTTCCCGCCACCATCTGCGCCAGCGTCAACGAGGTGATCTGCCACGGCATCCCCGACGGGCGCGTGCTGCAAGAGGGCGACATCATCGGCGTGGACATCGGCGTGCTGATGGACGGGGTCTACGGCGACGCCTGTTACACCTACACGGTGGGCACTGTCACCCCTGAAGTCCAGGCGCTGGTGGACACCACCCGCGAGGCGCTGGCCGCCGGGCTGGAGGTGGTGCGTCCCAATGCCCGCACCGGCGACATCGGCCACGCCATCCAGACGCTGGCCGAGGGCCGGGGCTACGGCGTGGTGCGTGAATACACCGGCCACGGCATCGGCAAGCGTCTGCACGAGGAACCCACCATCTACCACCACGGGGCGCGCTACACCGGCCTGAAACTGCAGCCCGGCATGGTCTTTACCATCGAGCCGATGATCAACCTGGGCCGTCCCGAAACCCGCCTGCTGGACGACGGCTGGACCGTGATCACGGCGGACCAGCAGCCCAGCGCCCAGTTCGAGCACACGCTGGTGGTCACGCCCAGGGGCCATGAAATCCTGACCCTGTGACGCTGCCCCCGAAAACGAGGCCCCCCAGCCCGCCAAAATTTCCACGCGGTGGCCTGCGAACCCTGGTGCCGGCGGAGCTGGAGGACGAATCGGTCTTCCGGGGCGGCGTCATGGAGGGCGGCTCGCTGGACGCGGGCACGCTGCAGACCGTGTCCTTCGAGGGCTGCGTGTTCCGCGAGGTCAACCTGAGCGGCGTGGCGTGGCACCTGATCCGTCTGAAGGACGTGCGCCTCGAGGGCTGTGACCTGAGCGGCGCACGCTGGACCGAGGCGGCGCTGGAGCGTGTGCAGTTCACCGACTGCCGCCTGACCGGTCTGCAATTGCCGGGCGCGGTGTTGCGCCACGTCCGCCTGACCCGTGCGCTGGCCCCGCTGTCGCTGTGGCCGACAGTGGACGCGAAACACCTGTGGCTGGAGGACTGCGACCTGACCGAGGCCGTGTTCATGGACGCGAGCCTGCCCGGCGCGGTGGTCCGGGGCTGCGCGCTGGGCAAGACCGAGTTTCACGGCGCGGCCCTGGAGGGAGCCGATCTGCGCGGTTCGGACCTTCAGGGCGTCCGCCTGGGCCTGCGGGAGCTGGCGGGCGTGACGGTCGAACCTGTTCAGCTGCTGGAGCTGGCCCACCTGCTGGGCGTGCGGGTGCAGGAGTTGCCGGAGAAGGCCTGAGCCTAGGCCCGTACCCGCCCGCCCACCGTCTCGAAGCGTTCGCCCAGGAAGCGCCCCTGCGTCAGCAGCTGGTCGGCGGAGGCGTGGTTCTGGCCCAGCGCCCCCGCCACGCCAGCGTTGATCAGTTCCAGCTGTTCGCCCAGCAGGGTCTCGGCGCTCTGGCCCCGCTCGTTCAGGCGGGCGCGGGCGGCGGGGGTCAGGTTCAGGTAGGCCCGCAGGGTGGCTGGCAGGTACTCGGCGCGGGCCTGCCGGATCAGATAGCTGCTGTGGGCGTCCAGCGGCCCGCCCTCCAGCGCGTCGTGTAGGCGGCACAGCAGCGCCAGGGCATACAGGCGGTGCGGTTCGGGCAGGCCCAGGGCCAGTTCGGCGGCGCTGTCGCCCTGGATGGCGGGTGCGCTGGCCTCCGGCTGCCGCAGACCTGCCAGACGTAACACTTCCAGCCGGTGGCGGTGGATCATCTGGCGGCGCAGCAGAGGAAAGGCGAGGACACTGCCCAAGAAAAAGATGGGAACCAGGACTTCTTCCACGGATGTAACCTCCTGTCGGTTGTGACCCACGCTACTGGCCTCCACGGTGGCGGACGTCCCTCCAAAGGCGGAGGCACGCACGCAGGCCACCACAGGGGGCGTCCACTGGGGGAATTGCCCACTGGACCGCCGTCACCTAGACTCTGGGCGATTCAGTTCCTGGAGGAACCCCAGTCTTGGAAACCCTGCGCGTCTCTGCCACATCCCGTCCCAACGCCATCGCCGGGGCCATTGCTGCCCTGCTGCGGTCCCAGGGCAGCGTGGACATTCAGGCCATCGGCCCCGCCGCCGTCAACCAGACGGTCAAGGCGCTGGCAATTGCGCGCGGCTACCTGGTGAATGACGGGCTGGACCTGTGCGCCCAGCCGGCCTTTGTCAAGCTGGACGTCCAGAACGAGGAGCGCACCGCGCTGAATTTCCACGTGCTGGCTCGGCCTCTGGGTTCCGCCTAGCCCAGTCCAGCGGCGCCCCCTTCGGCCTGCACAGCTCAATGCATCATCTCCCTTCTCTCATGAAATCTGAGTGCGGTACGCTAAGATATAGGAGGCGAGACCCCTGCCCTGGGCGGGTGGACGCCCGTTGTATCCCCTGACCACTGGCCGGACCCGTTTCAGGGCCGCGCCTCACTTCCCGGAGGAAGTTCCCTATGTTTCTTGGCCCCTACACCATTCCCATCATCATCGTGTTCGTGGCGTCCATGCTGATCCAGGGCTACCTGAGCCGCACCTACAAGAAGTGGGGGCAGGTTCGCAATGCCCGGGGTCTGACCGGTGCGGACGTGGCCCGCATGATGCTGGACGACAACGGGTTGCACGACGTGAAGATCATTGCCGTTCCCGGCAACCTGACTGACCATTACGATCCCGGCAAGAAGACCGTCAACCTGAGCCAGAGCGTCCACAGTGTCGCCAGCGTTGGCGCGATGGCGGTGGCCGCCCACGAGGTCGGGCACGCCCTGCAGGACAGGGTCCGCATGCCCGCGCTGGTGCTGCGCGGCAAGATGGCCGTGCCGCTGAGCCTGGGCATGAACCTGGCCCCGTGGCTGCTGCTGGCGGGCATCTTGTTGCGACTGTCGGGCCTGCTGTGGCTGGGTGTGGTCCTGTTCGGCGCGGCGCTGCTGTTCCACGTGGTGACGCTGCCGGTGGAGTTCGACGCCAGCCGCCGGGCGCTGGTGTACCTGGACAGCCGGGGCCTCAACGGCACGGTGGAAGGCCAGAACGGCGCGAGGAACGTGCTGACCGCCGCCGCCCTGACCTACGTGGCCGGGTTTGCCATGGCCCTGGTGCAGTTTCTGAACATCCTGGGCATTGCCCGCAGCAACAACTGACGTTCAGACGTAGACACGGGCAAGAGGCGGCCCCACCTGGGGGCCGCCTCTTCATGGGCTCAGGTCGTTGTGCTCAGGTCTCTAGACGTTGAAGCCGAACATCCGCATCTGGCGCTTGCCGTCCTCGGTCATCTTGTCCGGTCCCCACGGCGGGGTCCACACGAATTCCACGTTCACGTCGGTCACGCCGTCCAGGCGGCTCACGGCCATCTCGGCGTCGGCGCGGATCAGGTCCTGCACCGGGCAGCCCACGCTGGTCAGGGTCATGGTGATGTCCACCAGGCCGCCTTCCTGCACGTCCACGCCGTAGATCAGGCCCAGGTCCACCACGTTCACCGGGATCTCGGGGTCCTTGACGATCTTCAGGGCCTCGCGGACCTGCGCCTCGCTGGGCAGGTCGCCCGCCGGGGCGGGGGAGGCCTGTACATTCTGTTCAGTGTCCATCAGTTCGCTTCTCCTTTAGCTGCAGCGCCCTCGGTGGGCAGACCGGCCTCGGCCCAGGCCAGCGTGCCGCCGCCCAGGTTGACCACGCGGTCGTAGCCGTTCTGCATCAGGTACTCGCCTGCACGGGCGCTGCGGGCGCCGCTGCGGCAGATCATCACCAGTTCGCGGTCCCTGGGCAGTTCCGTGAAGCGGCTTTCCAGTTCGCTCAGGGGCAGCAGCGTGGCCCCCTGCGCGTGAACCTCGTCGTACTCGCTCTGCTCGCGGACGTCCACCAGCATGGCGCCCTGCTTGACGCGGTCCTGTCCTTCCTGCGGGGTGATGTCTTCCATACCAGCAGCATAGCCGAGTCCTCCCGGCGGAATGTGCCCCTTGCCCGCAGGCGCTGGCCTATGCTGCGCCCATGCCCCTGCCCGAAGGCGTCACCGTCGTTGATCTGCGTCCCGCCGAACTGCGTTTCGCCCAGCCGCTGGAACCGCTGCTGACGGCCCGGCCCATTCTGGCCGTTTCCCTGGACCAGATCGAGGACGGCGCGCACGGCCTGAGCCCCAGTCAGGGGCCGCTGCTGGTGGTGTGCGAACGCGGCGTGCGCTCCGGACTGGCGGCCCGGTACCTGCGGGCCGACGGGCTGGACGCCACAGCCTATCCGGGCGGGGTTCCGGCCCTGCTGAGAGAGCAGATCTAGCGGGGCCAGGGCAGAAGCGCAGGCCACAGCTTTTTTGCGGACCTACGTCATTCCCCTACACTGACCCCATGTCTGCGCCCGTTCCTGCCCTGCCCCCCGGTTTCATTTCCGCCGACGATGTCCTGCATGACCGCCTGAGCGCTCCGGAAGTCCGCCGCCTGGAACTGCACTACGGCAACGCCGAGCTGCTGTACGGGCTGGACCTGCTGGGCGTGGCCGGGCCATTTGCACGCGTGAATCCCTGGGAACTGGAAGACGAGAACGGCGTGCGCCGCATCAACGCCAGCGGGTACGCGGCCACGCCGTTTGGCGAGATGCCGCCCGTGCTGACCGACTTTCTGCATGGATTTCTCGACAAGAACCGCTCAATGGGCCTGCCGCAGCAGTCCAGTGCCCCGTGGCGCGCGGCGCTGGAGGCCAACCTGGTCCGCCTGCTGGCCCGTGAACTGCCCAGTCACGCCGACTCGCAGGTGTTCTTCTGCTCCAGCGGCACCGAGGCCGTGGAAGGCGCGCTGAAGTTCGCCAAGGCGTTTCGCCCCGCATCTAAATTCCAGATCTCCTTCGACAGCGGCTACCACGGCAAGACGCTGGGCAGCCTGAGCCTGACCCCCAACCCCGAGTACCAGGACATCTTCCGCCCGCTGGTGCCGGGGGCGCTGACCTCGCCCTACGGCGATCTGGACGCCCTGAAAGCGCTGATCCGGCGCGTCGGCCCCGACAAGATCACCTGCGTGATCGTTGAACCCATCCAGGGCGAGGGCGGCGTGAACATCCCCCCGCCGGGCTTCCTGAGTGGGCTGGGCGAGTACTGCCGGAGGCACGGCATCGTGGTGATCGCAGACGAGATCCAGACCGGCCTGGGGCGCACTGGCCACTGGTTCGAGTCGGCGGCGCAGGGGCTGGACCCCGACATCATCACCCTGGCCAAACCGCTGGGCGGCGGGATGACGGCGGTGGGCGCCACGATTGCCCGCCACGACATTTACAAGAAGATGCTGGGCGGCCTGAGCAGCAAGCGCCACAGCAACACCTTTGGCGGCGGCGCGCTGGCAATGGCAGTGGGCTTAAAGTCGCTGGAATACCTGATCGAGAACGATCTGCCGGCCCGCAGCCTGGAACTGGGGCGGGTGGGCCTGCAGCGGTTGCGGGCCACCCAGCAGAACCACCCGCGCCTGCTGCAAGAGGTGCGCGGCCAGGGCCTGCTGCTGGCGATGCAGTTTCAGCCGATGCTGGGCGTGCCGCTGCCCGGCGTGCTCAAGGAACTGGTGTTCGAGGCCACCGCCCTGCTGGCCCTGCGCGAGTTGCATCAGTCCGGTGTGATGGCCAACCTGAGCCTGAGCAGCAAGCGCACCGTGCGACTGACCCCCGCCCTGGACATGCCCCATGACGTGTTTGACACCATGCTCGACCGGGTGGACAGCTTTGCGGGGCGGCGCCCGGTCTCGCGTGACCTGCTGACAGGAACGCCGCCTGTCCTGACTGCCCGGCTGGCGAAATTTGCCGCCAGCAAGCCCAAGAAGCGCACTCCCAGTGACGGCTGAGGTGCTTGGGGCGCAGGGGAACTGCTCTGTCCATTCGTAAAGATGCACCTGAAAGTGCGTCCTGACCATTTCTTTACGGACGTGTGTTTTCTCACAGTTCGCCCTATAGATGGGTTACGCTCCAGCCATGTGGCCTTTTGGGAAAAATACAGCGGACCGAGTCAAAGAAGCCCTCAACGGGCAGCCCCGGTTGAAGGACCTGGGACTGCAGGTGCAGGAGAAGGGCGGCAACGTTACCGTGACCGGCATGGTGCCCAATGACCGTTACGGCAACCTGGTCAAGGTGGTGGCCGAGGGCATCAACGGCGTCAAGAGCGTCGACACCAGCGGCCTGATCGCCCAGGAAGCGCCCCAGCAGGCCGCGCCTCAGGACGCGGGACCCAGCGCCTCGGACAACTCCTTCACGTCCGGCCCGGTCAGTGGCGGCACCGAGATTCCAGCCAGCGCCGGGGCCAGGCCCGCGCCCGCCGCGCCCAGTATTGAGGCGGAAGTCAAGGAGATGGAGGAGCGCAGCAAGATCGCCAAGGCCGTGCACAAGGCCATTCGCAACAACGGCGAGTTGAAGGATGATCCCATTGACGTGCTGCAGAGCGGCAACAGCGTGATCCTGCGCGGCGTGGTGGACAATGACCACGAGCAGCGTCTGGCCGAGAAGCTGGCCCGCGAGGTCGAGGGCGTGTCGGGCGTGGACATCAGCGGCCTGCGCGTGGCCACCGGGGCCAAGGAGCTGAGCAAGGAAAAGGATACCCAGACCGGCGACACCGTGTACACCGTCAAGGCGGGCGACACCCTGGGCGCGATTGCCCAGAAGTACTACGGAGACGTGACCGAATATAAGAAGCTCGCCCACTACAACAACATCAGCAACCCGGACCTGATCAAGGTGGGCCAGCAGATCCGCATCCCCGGCTGAACACCTGTGCCCTCAAGGCCGCCTCCGGGATGGGGCGGCCCTTTTTCTGTGCCTGGGGATCGAAACCTGTGGGCGCGATCCGGCGCTCCAGGACCGTCCCACCCGCGCACTCTTCTGCACCGGGACATTTATACCTCACTAATCCGAGTGATTTACTTAGGATTGGGACATGAAGAAAGCAACCCTCACCACCCTCGCTCTGCTGCTCACCGGCACGACGCTGGCGCAGGCCAACCAGTCCATCACGCTGTACTCGGGCCGCGCCAAGACCTTCGTGGAGCCGGTGGTACAGCAGTTCGAGAAGCAGACCGGCATCAAGGTCAACGTGCGCTACGGCAGCGACGCGCAGCTGGTGGCCGCCCTGCGCGAGGAGGGCAGCCGTAGCCCCGCCGACGTGTTCTGGGGCAACTCGGTGGGTGCGCTGGGCGAACTGGCCAGCGAGGGCCGGTTTGTCAAGCTGGGGACCTCGCTGACGCGCAACGTGTCGCCGGACTACCTGCCTGCCGATCGCAGCTGGCTGCCCACCACCGTCCGCTTCCGCACGCTGGCCTACAACACCGAGAAGATCAAGCCTGAGCAGCTGCCGGCCAGCGTGCTGGACCTGCCCAAGATGACCGCCCTGAAGGGCCGTATCGGCTGGACAGTGTCGTACCCCAGCTTCCAGGACTTCCTGGCGGGCATGATCGCCCAGCACGGCGAGGCCACCACCAAACAGTGGCTCGAAGGCATGAAGGCGCTGCAGCCCAGGGACTACAAGACCAGCAACGTGGGCATGCTCGAAGCCATGCGCTCGGGTGAAATCGACGTGGGCCTGACCAACCACTACTACATCCAGCGCGTCAATCGCCTGAGCTACCCCATCGACACCTACTTCTTCAAGAACGGCGACATCGGCAACCTGGGGAACGCGACGGGCGCGGCCATCCTCAAGACCAGCAAGAACACCGCCGCCGCCTCGCGCTTCCTCGGCAGTCTGGTGGGCAAGGACGCGCAGACCTTTTTCCTGAGCGTCAACTTCGAGTACCCGGTGATCGGCAACATCCTGCAGCCCACCACCATGCTCCCCTTCAGCGATATCAGCAAGCGCGGCCCGAAGATCGATCCCACAGCCCTGCCCAAGAACATCGAGAAGGCCCAGAAACTGCTGCGCGACGTCGGCCTGCTGTAATTCCCACGCGCCCCTCCCTGGTCCCGTCCCGGCTTCTGCCGGTGCGGGCTTTTTCATGGTTCACTACCCCATGGGAATCCTGGGATTGCTGCTGGGCGCGGGCGTGTCGGTGGGCGTGTTGCTGGGGGTCATGGCGCTGCCGCTGGCCTGGGCGCGTGCCGTGGCGGTGCTGGCCGGCGTGGTGCTGCTGGGCGTGCTGGGCAGCATCCTGCTGACGGGCGGCAGCCTGGAGCGCAGTTTCGGGGCGATTTACCTGATGATGGGCGTGCTGGCCGGGGTGGTGCTGGCCCTGCCCCGGTTGCTGCGCTACGCAGGCCAGGAACCGGTGTGGGTCAGCCTGGGGCTGGGGGCGGCGGCCACGCTGCTGCTGATCGCCGTCAGCGTGGCGGTGGATACGCTGCTGGGGGCGCTGCTGCCCGCGCCGGACCCCCAGACGGGCGCGTCGGTCAAGGCCCAGATCTCGCAGGGCCTGAGCAGCGGCGTCCTGCTTGCCTCCCCGGTGGTGCTGATGGTGCTGTCGTGGCTGGCGTGGCGCGGGCGGGCAGGCTAGAGCGCCGGATCCCGACTGCCCACCGTGACGCGGGACAATTCCGAGTATTCCGATCTGTTAAAGTCTGTCCGTTGGCCCGGAGCCACCTCGCCTATGACCCGAAGACTGCCCCCCTCCCTGTTGCTGCCCGCCGTGTTGACCGTGCTGGGGGTGTTGGTGCCGCTGTCCTATCTGGTGCTGCGTGCGCTGGGGGCCGAGCCGGGTGAGCTGCGCGAGATCGTGTTTCGCCCGCGCAACCTGGCGCTGGCCGGCAGCACGCTGCTGCTGGGCGGCTCGGTGCTGCTGACCACCACGCTGGTGGCGCTGCCACTGGCCTTTCTGGCCGCCCGCACGGACCTGCGTCCACGCGGTCTGCTGACGCTGCTGGGCGTGCTGCCGCTGGCGATTCCGGGGTACGTGGGGGCCTACGCGTTTATCGCGGCGGGCGGTGCGGGCGGCGCCATCGACACCCTGACCGGGCTGCGCGTGCCGGCCCCGGGCGGCTTCTGGGGGGCGCTGCTGGTGCTGACGCTGTTTACCTTTCCATACCTGTTTCTCAACCTGCACGCGGCGCTGCGCACCCAGGACCCTGCGCTGGAGGACGCCGCCCGGCTGCTGGGCCGCACCCGCTGGCAGACCTTCTGGCAGGTGACGGTGCCGCACCTGCGCCCGGCGTGGCTGTCTGGCGGCCTGTTGATCGGCCTGCACACCCTGGGCGACTTCAGCGTGGTCAGCCTGATGCGCTACCCCACCTTCAGCGCGGCAATCTACCAGCAGTACACCGCGGCCTATGACCGGGTGTACTCGGCGTGGCTGGCGCTGCTGCTGCTGGTGCTGACCGGGGCGGTGCTGTGGCTCGAAGCCCGGTTTATGCGCGGCGTCTTCCTGTCGCGGGTGTCGCCGGCGGCGGCGAGAAAACCCAGCACCGTCCGGCTGGGCCGGCTGCGCCCGCTGGCGTGGCTGTTCGTGGCGGCGCTGGCCTTCGTGTCGCTGGTGCTGCCGCTGGGCACGGTGCTGTACTGGCTGGGGTTGGAGAACAATCCATTCGCCTGGGAGGGATTGCTGGCCGCCCTTCGGTCCGCGCTGGGGGCGGCGGCGCTGGCCGCCCTGACCACCACCGCGCTGGCGCTGCCGCTGGCCCTGATCGGCAGCCGCTTTACCGGGCGCTGGCCGCGCATCATCGAGCGGGCCGCGTACCTGGGCTACGCCACGCCGCCGCTGGCCTTTGCGCTGGCGCTGATCTTCTTCGTGCTGCGGGCCGCGCCGCCGCTGTACCAGACGCTGCCGCTGCTGATCATCGCCTACACCCTGCACTTTGTCGCCGAGGCGATTGGCCCGATTCGCAGCGGGCTGGTGGGGGCCACGCCCCGGTTGGAGGAGGCGGCCCGCGTGCTGGGCGTCACGCGGGCGGGGGCGCTGCGGCGGGTCACGCTGCCGCTGCTGGGGCCGGGGCTGCTGGTCAGCGCGGCCTTCGTGTTCCTGAGCGTCCTCAAGGAGCTGCCGCTGACGCTGCTGCTCGCACCCATCGGCTTCGAGACGCTGGCCCGCAACGTCTGGACCTACACCGAGGAAGCGCAGTACGCCAGCGCCGCCCCCTACGCGCTGGCGCTGGCCGCCGCCGGGGCCGTGCTGACGCTGCTGATCCTGCGGCGGGAACGGGAATGAGGAGGACGGAATGACGGTCATGGACAGGCAGGCGCCAGGGGCGGGCCCGGTGGATCAAGCCCTGACGGCCCCGCCCGCGCTGGAACTGCGGGGGCTGGTCAAGTACTTTCACCCACACGGGCGCCCCGCCACGAACATGCCTCCGGCGGTGAACGGCCTCGGCCTGCAGGTGGCGCCGGGCGAGCTGCTGACGCTGCTGGGCCCGTCCGGCTGCGGCAAGACCACCACCCTGCGCCTGATCGCCGGGCTGGAGGAGCCCGATGGCGGCGCGGTGTGGATAGACGGGCGCGACATGACGAATCCGCCGCAGCCGCCCGAGCGCCGGGGCGTGGGGCTGGTGTTTCAGGACTACGCGCTGTTTCCCCACCTGAGCGTGCTGGGCAACGTGCTGTTCGGGTTGAGCCGCCTGCCCCGCGCCGAGCGCCTGCCCCGCGCCCGCGAGACGCTGTCGCTGGTGGGCCTGACCGTCTTCGAGTCGCGCATGCCGCACCAGCTCTCCGGTGGGCAGCAGCAGCGCGTCGCCCTGGCCCGCGCGCTGGCCCCGCGCCCCCGCCTGCTGCTGCTGGACGAGCCGTTTTCCAACCTGGACGCGCAGCTGCGCCACGCCACCCGCCAGGAGGTCCGCGCCATTCTGCGCCGCAGCGGCGTGGCGGCCATTCTGGTGACCCATGACCAGGAGGAAGCCCTGGCGTTCAGCGACCGCATCGCCCTGATGCGCGCCGGGCAGATCGAGCAGATCGGCACCCCGCAGGAGGTGTACGCCCATCCGCGCACGGCGTTCGTGGCCTCCTTCCTGGGCCGCAGCAACCTGCTGTCCGGCACCGCTCATGCGGGAGTGGCCCGCACCGTGTTGGGGAATATTGAACTGGAGGGCGCGGCGGTGCCGGACGGCCCGGTGATGGTCAGCGTGCGCCCCGAGCAGCTGGCCTTTGCGGAGGCTGGCGCGGGCACCGAGGCGGTGGTGCTGGCCCGCGAATTCAAGGGTCACGCCGTGACCTACACGCTGGCGCTGGGCCAGCAGGAGGTGCAGCTGCATGACACCGGCCAGCCGCTGCGCGCCGAGGGCGAGCGGGTGTGGGTGCGCGCCACGCGGGCCGGGCGGGCCGTTCGCTAGAGGCCGCACCAGCGCTGCGTTCCTGTGCCCCACCCTCTGCCTAAAGAACTGGTCAGCCTCCGCGCGGTGGGGGCGGCCTACAATGCGGCACGAATGACAGCATGACGGGCCGAGACAGCAGCGGCCTGGCTCTCAAGGAGATACGACTATGGACTGGAAAAATCTTCCCGGCGGCGGCGGCGGCATCGAGGACCGGCGGGGTGGGGGCGGTGTGCCTGGCGGCGGCATTGCCGTGGGCGGCGTCGGCGGGCTGATCATCGCGCTGATCGCCATGTTCTTCGGGATCGATCCCGGCGCGATTCTGGGCGGTGGAGACGGCGCCCAGACCCAGCCGCCCAGCCAGAGCCAGCCGCAGGCCCAGGGGCAGGAGGGCGCGGCGACCGACGAGGACTATCAGTTCATGGACCGCCTGCTGACCAGCACCAATCAGGTGTGGGGCAATGTGTTTCAGCAGGCCGGGCGCACCTACACCCCGGCGCGGCTGGTGCTGTACACCCGCGGCACGCAGGGCGGCTGCGGCGTGGCCAGCAGCGCCTCGGGGCCGTTCTACTGCCCGCTGGACAACAAGGTCTACATCGACACCAATTTCTTTGCCATGATGGACCGGCAACTGGGCGGCGGCGGCGACTTCGCGTATTCCTACGTCATCGCCCATGAGGTGGGGCACCACGTTCAGAACGAACTGGGCATTGCCGATCAGGTCGAGCGCAAGCAGCGCAGCGCCCGCACCGAGGCCGAGGCCAACAGCTACAGCGTGCGTCTGGAACTGCAGGCCGACTGCTTTGCGGGCGTGTGGGGCAACCGCGTTGAGGAGCAGGCCAGCATCACGCAGGCCGATATTCAGGAGGCCGTCAGCACCGCGCAGGCCATTGGTGACGACAACCTGCAGCGCCAGCAGGCGGGCCGGGTCGTTCCCGACTCCTTCACACACGGCAGCAGTCAGCAACGAGCGAAGTGGTTCACCACCGGCTTCAAGACCGGCGATCCCAACAAGTGCGACACCTTTAACCAGAACTACAACCAGTTGTAAGCGCGGGACGGAAGGGGTGGGGCGAGACGACGGTGCTCGCCCCACCCCCTTCTTTCGCAACCTGTTGCGGGAAAGTGAACTGACTCGCTCCGCCGTCCACCCGGATGCGCTTTGCTGGGGCCAATGTCAGCGCAGTGGTTCATTTCCGGCGTTCCCGTGACCGTCAAGCGCAGCGCCCGGCGGCGCACGGTGGCCGTGCAGGTCAGGCCCGGCGCGGTGACGCTGTACGCCCCCCAGCGCGTGCCGCTGGCTCAGCTTCAGGACATCCTGAGCCGGCGCCATGACTGGGTGGCGCACCATCTGGCCCAGTACGCGGCCCGTCCGGTGACGGCGCAGGCGCACACGGACGGCTCGGAGTTGCCCTTCCTGGGCGAGACGCTGACGCTGCGGCTGCGGCCCCTACAAGAGAAGGGGACGCGGGTGGGCAATGACCTGCACCTGCCTGCAGATAATGCTGAGCGGGCGCTGGTCGCGTGGACGCGGGCGGGGTGCCTGGACCCCTACACCGCGCTGGTCACCGATTACGCCGCACGGCTGGGCGCGGCGGACCGGCTGGGGAACGTGCGGGTCAGCGACACGGCCACGCGCTGGGGCAGTTGCAGTAGCCGGGGCGACATCCGCCTGCACTGGAAACTGTCGCGCGCCCCGCTGGACGCGCTGCACTACGTCGCCCTACATGAGGCCGCGCACCTGCTGGAACTGAACCACTCGCCGCGTTACTGGGCGCATGTCGCGCGGGTCATGCCGGGGTGGCAGACCCAGCGCCGCTGGCTGAGGGAGCACGGCCAGACGCTGGGGTGAGCCGGGCCGGCGTGAAACCGTAAGACGCATAGATGCGCCGTTCACCCACGCCACGCCCACCTCCTTACGCTGGGCATTATCCAAGGAGAGCGCTATGCCCTATGTGACTGTCGGCCAGGAAAACAACCACGCCATCGACCTCTATTTCGAGGACCACGGCGCGGGTCAGCCCGTCGTGCTGATTCACGGCTACCCCCTCAACGGCCGCTCCTGGGAGCGGCAGGAGGCGGCCCTGCTGGCGGCCGGCTACCGCGTCATCGCCTATGACCGCCGCGGCTTCGGCCAGTCCAGCCAGCCGTCCGGCGGCTACGACTACGACACCTTCGCCGCCGATCTGAACGCGCTGATAGGCCACCTGGACCTTCAGGATGTGGTGCTGGTGGGCTTCTCGATGGGCACGGGCGAGGTCGCCCGTTACCTGGGCACCTACGGCTCGGCCCGCGTGGCAAAAGCGGTCCTGATCGGTTCCATCCCGCCGTTCCTGCTCAAGACCGACGACAATCCGCAGGGTGTGGACCGCAACGTGTTCACGGGCATCGAGGACGCCATCCGCGAGGACCGCTTCGCGTACCTGACTGACTTCTTCAAGAATTTCTACAACACCGACGTGCTGGGCGGCAGCCGCATCAGTGACGAGGCGGTGCGGGCCAGCTGGAATGTGGCGGCCCGTGCCTCGGCCACCGCGACGCTGGCGTGTGTGGGGACGTGGCTGGAAGATTTCCGGCCAGATGTGGCGAAGATAGCGGTGCCCACCCTGATCATGCATGGGGACGCGGACCGCGTGCTGCCGATCGAGGCCACGGGCGCGCGCCTGCCGGAGCTGATCAAGGGCAGCGAGTCTGTGGTGATCGAAGGGGGGCCGCACAACATCCTGTGGACGTTCGCCGACGAGGTGAACTCCGCCCTGCTGGCGTTCCTGAACAAGTAGGCAGCGGCGAAGTACGAGGGGCCAGCCCCATGTTTCGAACTGGCCCCTTCCGCTGCTATCGGCTCTACATCGCAGGCATCGGTGTCGGGCCGGGGCTGGGCAGCCCCGGCGTGTCCGGGTTCTCGGTGGGGTCGGGCATCGGCATGCCCGGCAGGTCGGGATTGACGGGTGGGTCACTCATGGGGCCAGTGCCGTCCTCGCCGGGCATCCGCTCGGGCATGGGCGAGGGGGTATCGGTGGGTTCGGTTGCTGGGGCGGGTGGACGGTCATAGGGTCCGGTCATGGTGTACCTCCAGGGTCAAGATGGGGTTGATGCTGCCCGTTTCGGCCGTCCAGCAGGGAAGAAAGATCTAAAGAGGTCTTCACGCCTTCGCGGCAGCGCTCACAGTCCGGTCCGCCGCAGCCGGGTCACACTGGACCATGGCTAAATTTAATTCCCGTTCCATGCTGGCCTGGGGTGTTGCGGCGCTGCTGGCCGGCGCCTCGGCGCAGACTGCACCTGCCGTCACCTTCGAGCCGTTCGTCAGCGGACTGAAACAGGTCACGGCCATCGCGCACGCGGGCGACGGTTCCAACCGTCTGTACGTCGCGCAGCAGGACGGGCGCGTCCGCATGATCGAGAACGGCGAGATCAGAAACAGCCTGTTTCTGGACGCCCAGAAGCTGACCCGTGCGGACGGGGAACGCGGCCTGATCGGGCTGGCCTTCGATCCGGAGTACAAGACCAACCGCCGCCTGTACGTGCACTACACCGACCTGAACGGCGACACGGTGCTGGCCCGTTACACCGCCACCCCCGACTTCAGCCGCGCCGAGGCGGCCAGCGCCAAAACCCTGTTTACCGCCAAGCAGCCGTACAGCAACCACAACGGCGGACAACTTGCCTTCGGCCCCGACGGTTTCCTGTACCTGGGGCTGGGAGACGGCGGTTCGGGCGGCGATCCCAAGAACAACGGGCAGGACCTGGGTTCGCCGCTGGGCAAGCTGCTGCGCTTCGACGTGTCCGGGGACGCGGCCAAACCCGCCGCAGGCAACCCCTTCGTGAACCGTGCGGGAGCCAACCCCAACATCTGGGCCTACGGCCTGCGCAACCCCTGGCGCTTCAGCTTTGACCGCGAGGGCGGCGGACTGGTGATCGCGGACGTGGGCCAGAACAGCTTCGAGGAGGTGGACTTCCAGCCCCGCGCCAGCAAAGGCGGCGAGAACTATGGCTGGCGCGTGCGCGAGGGCCGCGAGTGTTTCGAGAAGGGCTGCACCGACAAGGGCTTCGTGGAGCCGGTGCTGGTATACGGTCGCACGGAAGGCCAGAGCATCACTGGCGGCTACGTCTACCGGGGCAAGGCCATTCCTGCGCTGAAGGGGCAATACGTCTTCGCCGACTTCGCCACCGGAACCGTGTGGGCCGCGCCGGCCCAGGGCAACACCTGGGAGAAGAAGACGCTGGGCAAGGTGGCCAACCCCAGCACCTTCGGCGAGGATGAGGCGGGCGAGGTCTACGTGGCCGAGTACGGCAGCGGCCGGATCCTGAAGCTGGCGCAGAAGTAGCGCGGCGGGGTATTTGTACCACAGGGGAGATGCGGCGACTACTGCGCGTCTTCCCGCTGGTAGTCCACCACCAGCGGCCGGTGATCGCTTTCCTGGGCCGTGAGAACGGTGGCGCGTGTCGGGGTCAAGCCGCGCGCCATCTGGTGGTCGATGCGCACATGCAGGCCAGGGAAGGTCCAGCCGGGGCCACGCCCAGCCTGCATGAAGGCGTCTGGGCCGAATGCCTGCTGCAGGCTCTGGTAGATCACGCCACGCGGCGGGGTGTTCAGGTCACCGCCCAGCAGCGCCCGGCCCGGGGTCCGCCCGGCAATCTGCCGCAGCACCTGCGCCTGCGCCGCGCGGTTGTTGCGGGTTCGTTCCAGATAGGTGAAATTTCCGGTCAGCGCGGCGGTGACCTGCACCGTTCCCAGATGCGCGTTCACCACAGTCAGCGCTTGCCCGCGCCACTGCAAGCGTGTCAGCAGCACCTCACGCCGGTTGCCGGGCAGGGCCACCTTTTCCGAGGCCAGAACGGGCAGCCGGGTCAGCGTCATGACCTCCGCTGCCGAGCGCAGGGTGTAACCGGGCAGGGCGGCGGTCAGCGCCTCGGTGTAGCCCGGCGGCTGAAAGTTGGATTCCTGCAACAGGATGACGTCCGCATCGGCCCCCTTCAGGACGGCGGCCAGCCGATCCGGCGTGGACCGGTACCCGCTGTTGACGTTGTAGTTCAGCACCCGCAGCTGTCCGCTGTGTTGCGGCGTCCAGTGCAACAGACCCGCGCCCCAGGCGGCCAGCAGAGTTCCGGCCAGCGCCACCGCAATCCCCCGTCGCTGGAGGGCGGTCCACAGCAGCACCACTGGCGCAGGCACCAGCCACAGCACGGCAGGCGTATAGGCCAGCAGCAACGTGGGCAGCGTCTTCTCGCCCAGGACTTCGCCCAGCCCCCAGACCAGCACGGCGAACAGCAAGTAGACCCAGGCGAGGCGCGAGCGGAACATCGGGACCGAGCCTGTCACACCCCGGTGAGAGGCGGCGTCAACACAAAGTCATATCGGTCTAGAAGAGGGACGGGAGCAAAAGCCCTCGCCCCCCCCTGACGGGTGGGTCAGCGGTACTGGGCCGCCACTTCCCGCGCCTCTTCCCGCTGGGCCATTTCCTGGCGCTGCACCTGACCAATGGCGTCGGCCAGGGCCTCCTTAAGCTCGATCAGGCCGATGTTCTTCAGGGCGCTGACCGGCACGCCCTCGGTGCGCTCGATCTCGCGTTCCAGCGTCTCTGGCGCGGCGGCGTCGGCCTTGTTGAGGGCCACCACCGTGGGCATCTCCACGAAGCCCAGATCTTCGAGAATGCGGTTCACGGCGTTCAGGCGGGTGTCCGCGCCGGGGCTGGCGGCGTCCACCACATGCAGCAGCACGTCGGCGTCGCCGATTTCCTCCAGCGTGGCCTTGAATGCGCGGGTCAGGTCCTTGGGCAGGTCGCGGATGAAGCCCACCGTGTCGGTAAAGATCACCGGGCCGATGCCCTCGATAAAGCCCTGGCGGCTGGTGGGCCGCAGCGTGGCGAACAGCTTGTTGGCGGCCAGAACGCGTCGGGGGGCCTCGGCAGCGTGCGTGAAGGCGTTGAGCAGCGTGGACTTGCCCGCGTTGGTGTAGCCCACGATAGACACCACCGGAATGTCGTTGCGTTCCCGGCTCTTGCGGCGCTCCTCGCGGCGCAGCGAGCCGCTTTCCAGCTGCTTTTCCAGAAAGCTGAGGCGGTCGTTGATGCGGCGGCGGTCCAGCTCCAGCTTGGTTTCACCGGGGCCGCGTGTGCCGATCGCGCCCCCCGCCGCGCTGCCCCCGCCCCCGCCGATGCGCGAGAGCTGCGCGCCCGCACCCAGCAGCCGGGGCTTCATGTAGCGCAGCTGCGCCAGTTCGACCTGCAGGCGCGACTCCACCCCCTGCGCGTGCAGCGCGAAGATGTCCAGAATCAGCTGCGTGCGGTCAATGATCTTCAGGCCGGTCGCCGCCTCGATCTCGCGGGCCTGCGCCGCTCCCAACTCCTGCCCGAAGATCAGCAGATCGGCGTCCAGGTGGTAGGCCCGGCTGGTCAGTTCTTCCAGCTTGCCCGCGCCCACCAGCGTTCCGGCCTTGAGGTTGCGGCGGAAGATCAGCTCCTTGTAGACCACCTCGGCCCCGGCGGTGCGGGCCAGTTCGCCCAGCTCTTCCAGGCGCTCCTCGGCGTCGAATTCGCCCTGGTCCACCTGCACCAGCAGCGCACGTTCACGGTCCTTCTTGGACTCGCGGGTGCGGGCGGCGCGGGCAATTTCCTCCTCCAGCGCCGACACCTGGGCGCCCAGGTCAAAGTCGTCGATCTGGAAAATGGGCACCGGCGGCAGGATGCGCCAGTCTTCCTCCTCGCCCACCGTGCCGGGCGGGGTCAGGTGCGCGGTGTAGACGGGTCCGGGCCGTCCCTCATCCTTCGCGTCGATGGCCGAGACCGCGTCCAGCCGGTTCAGGAACAGCGCGGAGAGGTCGCCCTTGCTCAGTGGGCCGCCCTTGGGGTGAGCGTGCAGCAGGTGGTAGCCCGCCAGCCGGTTCTCGCCCGCGCGGATGGCCGGCAGTTCCGCCGCCTTGGCGTCGGCCACCGACACGCTCAGGATGCGCCCGCGACGGTCAATCAGGACGCTGACCTCGCGCCGGATCTCGCGCGACAGGTCTGCCAGCGTGCGGGCCAGTTCGGGGGAACCCACCCGCCCCGGCTCAACGCGGCGGCGGTACAGGTTGCCCAGTGATTTCAGTTGTGCGGGGCGCAGGCCAGAAGTATTTCCAAGAACTTTATCTATGTGGATTCACATCCTTTCTAAGGGTACAGAGGGTGAAGTCTGGATTGGGGGAACAGCCCGGCCTCGCCAGGCCCGAACAAGGTTCGCGCGGCGGGTGGCTGCAGGGTTCCGTCATTGGCCTCAGAATACCGCCCTGGCGCAGTTACAAAGGTGTGCAATGCCTTCAGGCGGCTATGGATTCGCAGGCAGCAGAACCGGGGCAGGTCTCAGATCTTGATCATCGTGGGTTCAGGGTACCGCAGAGGCGACGGGCGGCGCATCGGCAAGGTGGCCTAGCGGACGTCCGCCAGCACTTCCCGCACCGTGTGCCAACTGCGCGCCACGATTTCGGGATTGGTGTCCCGGTAGTACGGCAGCGCGAACAGGGCCTTGGCCAGTGCCCTGGCCCGGCCGCGCTCCCAGGTGGCTTCGTCGGGTTGCAACCTTTCGCGGTAAATGCGGCGGCTCCCGGCAGTCAGGGCATTCCAGGCGGGCATCAGGTCCACGGCCGGGTCATGCAGTTCCAGGGCCGAGAAATCCAGCACGGCGCTCAGGCGCTGGCCGTCCCACAGCAGGTTGCTGCTGTGCAGGTCACCGTGAACCCATACGGGGGGGTCCACCCACCCCGGAAGCTGCATTGCCTCGTCCCAGACGGCGGTGATGTTTCTGCGGGTTGTGGCGTCCAGCCACGCCGCCGAGGTGTCCAGGCTGGCGCGGACGTGCGGGTCAAGCGTGTGCAGATCGGTGGCGGGACTCCCGGCATGCGGCGCCCCGGTGGTGTCGCAGGCCCGCAGCGCCAGCACGAACTCGGCCAGTTGCCCGGCCAGTTCAGGACGCGCCGCCATTTCTGACAACGGGAGCATCGCCCCCGGCAACCAGCGGTACACGCCCCAGGTGTACGGGTAACCCTCACCCGGCTGGCCCAGCGCCAGCGGCTGGGGCACGCGCAACGGCAGCTGCGGGGCCAGCCGGGGCAGCCACTCCAGTTCCTTTTCCACCTGCCCCACCGCCCAGCCGATGCGGGGCAACCGGGCCATCAGACCATCGCCCAGCCGGTACAGGGCGTTATCGGTGCCAAACGATTGGACGCGGCGCACGGGCAAGGCAGCCCAGTCGGAAAATTGCGTGGCCAGCAGCCGACGCACCAACGAGACGTCGGTGTGAATCTCGTCGGGGTGCATCTTGAGATCAAGCGACATTGGCCCGAGCCTACCGCCGCCCGCCGCCGCCGGACATACACTGAACGGCTTACACTGACTCCCATGTCCACCCCCGAACTGCTGCGCGAGATGTTGCGCGAGGTGCTGTACGGCCCGGACGGCGGCCCGCTGGCCGTGGGCCTGTTCAGCGTGGGCGAGGCGGGGCTGCTGCGAACCGTTCACGCCCTGACGCCCGCGCAGGCCAGTGCGCCCGCTGCCCCGGGCCGCCCCACGCCCGCGCAAGTTACCGTGCACCTGCGGCAGTCGCTGGACCTGGCCGCCGCCCAGCTCGCGGACCCCTACGCCCTGTTGCCGGACGAGGCCGACGCCTGGAGCGTGCGTCCGGCCACTCCGCAGGCGTGGCGTCTGGAACTCGTCGCGCTGGCCCGCGCAGGCCAGAACCTGTACGACGCGCTGTACCTGCCCCTCTCGCCGGAAGGGCTGCGCATCGCCTTCGGGGCTGTCACGCACGCCGCCTATCACACCGGAGCACTGCGCTTCCATCTGGCGAGCCTGACGGCGGGGCCGCCTTGAAAGCAGGCACGGCGGCCGCCTGTTTCCAGCGCGGGTCAGCTTCTCGCGGTGTCCCTACCCGCGGGTGCTGTGGTCTGGACGGAGAGGATTGAAATTTCCAGCGTTCACCCCGTGCGGGCGGGGGCGGGGACAGTTTTGCCGGTGGCGTTTGTCTTTCGCCCGGTGCGCTGAGGCATGATCAGCCTCTCCCGGCAGCTGCTGCGGATTTTCCTGGCGGCGGTGGCCGGGATTGCGGCCACCGCCGCGATGGTCCGGCTCGCCACCCTGAACAGACGCCGTGCGCCGGGCTGGACGCTGCTGGTGGCCGCGCTGGCGACGCTGGCGGGCGTGGTGCTGACCGTGGGACTGGTGTGGTGGGACCGCCAGAGGAGACCCGCCATGTACTTCTGGCCCTGTCTGCCCTGTTCGGGGTGACGCTGACGCCAAGCGCAGCGGTGAGGGTGATCCTAGCGTTTGCCATGCCCGCGCCTCTTCCCCGGTGAAACGAAAACTTGCTGAAATAAGGCGAACGCCCCCGCCGGGTGGGCTGGGGGCGCTGCGTCCTGGTCTGGCGAAGAGGGTGGGATTCGAACCCACGGTACAGTTGCCCGTACTTCAGTTTTCGAGACTGACCCATTCAACCACTCTGGCACCTCTCCGCGCCGGTTCAAACGATGGGCAAGCGGGAGTGTAGCACGCCTCTTCGCAAGGGGAAAGGGGCCTGCGGGGTGCCGGGCGGACAGCGCGATTCTCATTTACCCCTTTCCATCGCCAGCTTTTCCAGTGCATATTGAGAGGAATTGGGCCAAGCGCCCGATGCCACACCGGGGGACATTTTGACGGACGCGCTGCACGGACTGCTCACCATTCTTGACTTGCTGGGCCTGCTGATGCTGGGCCTTTATTTTCTGCAGATGCTGCTGGCGGCCACGCTGCCCCGGCCCCGGCGTCTGCACGCGCCGGACGAGGCGCTGAACTTCACCTTCGTCGTGCCGGCCCTGAACGAGGAAGCGGTGATCGAGGCCACCGTCCGCAACCTGCGTGAGGTGGCCCCGGACGCCCGGATCGCGGTGATCGACGACGGCAGCGACGACCGCACTGCCCAGATCGTGGAGCGGCTGGCAGCGGGCGACGCGCGGGTGACCCTGTTGCGCCGCCACTTCCCGGAGGCCCGCCAGGGCAAGGGGCGCGCCATGAACTGGGCCGTGTCGCAGGTGCTGCGTAACCTGCGGGCGGCGGGTGCGAACCTGGAAAAAGAAGTCTTCGTGGTGATCGACGCCGACGGGCGCGTGACGCCAGGTCTGCTGCCCGAAGCGCGGCGCGTCATGGCGCACGGGGACGTGGTGGCCGCGCAGGCGCGCGTGCGGATCCGGCAGTCGCCCGGCCAGCTGAGCCTGAAGACCGCCGTGGGCCGGATGCTGGAGCAGCAGCAGGACATGGAATTCTTCATCACCCGCCACATCCAGCTGATGCGCTCGTGGTGGCACAGCGCTGCCCTGTGCGGCAACGGGCAGTTCATGCGTGCCAGCTACGTGGCGTCCATGTTCGGTGCCGGGCAGACGCCGTGGCCCGACGTGTTGCTGGAAGACTTCGGCAGCGCGGTGGAAGCCCGGCTGGTCAGTCCCCGGCACCGGCTGGTCTTTCTGGAAGAGGCGGTCACCCAGCAGGGTCTGCCTGACCTGCGGCGCTTCTCGCGCCAGCGCGCCCGCTGGACGCAGGGCACCATGCAATGCTTGCCCTATCTGGCGCAGTTGTGGAGCAGGCCCGTGCCCATCCTGGCCCGCCTGGATCTGAGCTACTTCATTCTCAGTCCGTGGCTGAGCGGCATCATT
This sequence comes from Deinococcus aerolatus, assembly GCF_014647055.1. Lineage (NCBI taxonomy): Bacteria > Thermotogati > Deinococcota > Deinococci > Deinococcales > Deinococcaceae > Deinococcus > Deinococcus aerolatus. The sequence continues at coordinate 158,513 of NZ_BMOL01000004.1, forward strand.
GTGCTGTCGTTCCTGACCCAGCCCCTGCGCTGGGCACTGGGGACGCAGGGGCTGGTGCTGGACGCGCAGGTCAGCGCCGTCATCACCGTCATCAACGTGATGATCCAGTTGCAGTGGGTGGCCCGCTACCGGCGCGAGAACAGCCTGTCGCTGGGCCGCACGGCGTTTACATTGGCCAGCCTGCCGGTCTACGGTTTCGCGCTGTTCCTGAGCCTGCCCATGGCTTACAAGCACTACTTCACGGGTCGCCTCACCTGGGACAAGAGCCAGCGCCACGCCGAGCCGGGCGAGAGGAGCGGACAGCCCGCCGAACTGCTGACGGTGGGCAGCGACTAGGCACCATCAAGCACGGCCGAGCCGTGTGGCTTCCGCACAGCAGAGACCGTCCCCTTCTCGAAACGGGGACGGCTCTTGATCGACAGTGGGCTGTGGCGCTGGCGATTCGCTGCCCTATTCTACCGCCTCGCCGCGCTGCAACTTCACGGCGCGCACCAGATTCTGGTACATCAGGGCGCTGGTCAGCGGGCCGACGCCGCCGGGCACCGGGGTCTGCGCGCGCACGGGCAGGTCAGGCTCGGCGTCGCCCACCATCTCGCCACCGCCCTGAACATTGATTCCGGCGTCAATCACGACGTGGTGCGGCTGAACGTGTTCCGGGCGCAGCAGTCCGGCGCGGCCCACCGCCACCACCACGGCGTCCAGCGGGGCCAGGACGGCCCCCAGGTCGCGGGTGTGTTCGTTGCACAGCGTCACGGTCACGCCCCGGTTGTTGAGCATGAAGGTCAGTGGGCGGCCCACCGTGCGTCCCGGCCCGATCACGGCCACACGCAGGCCGCGCAGGTCGTCACCCAGCACACGCCGCAGCAGGAAGCGCACGCTGCGCGGTGTGGGTGGCAGCAGCGCCTCGGCCTCCCGCCCCGCCGCAATCAGGGCGAGGTTAGCGGGCGTCAGGCCCTCCACGTCCTTGCGCGGCGCGATGTGCAGCAGAGCGGCGTCTGCGTCCAGGCCCGCCGCCAGCGGCAATTCCAGCACGGCGCCGTGGACCGCCTCATCTGCCGAGAGTTCACGCAGCGCCGCTTCCAGCTCGGGCTGAGACGCCCCGGCCCCCAGCTCGCGCACGCTGAAGTCCACGCCCAGCCGCCCGGCGCGTCTGGCCTTGCTGTCCACGTACACCCGCGAGGCCTCGTCGTCAGAGGCCAGCACGCTGACCAGGTGCGGGCGAAACTCCCAGCGCTTCAGGTCCTCCCGGACGTCACGGATGACCCCGTCGGCCAGGGGCTTGCCCAGCAGGGGAGACGACGCGTGTTCGCTGTCTGCCATGTCCCTAGTGCCGGAAATGGCGCGAACCCGTGAAGACCATGCTCAGGCCCAGTTCGTTGGCGGCGGCGATCACCTCCGGGTCCCGCTTGGCGCCGCCGGGTTGCAGGATTGCCGTGACCCCGGCACCCGCTGCCAGCCGCACGACATCATCGAAGGGAAAGAACGCCTCGGAGGCCAGGGACGCCCCGTGCGCCCGCTCGCCCGCGTTGGCCACGGCGCGTTCGGCGGCCCAGATGCGGCTGACCGCCCCTGCGCCCAGGCCCACGCTCACGCCGCCGCGCGCCAGCACCACCGCGTTGCTGCGGGCGTGCTTGACCGTCGCCCATGCGAAGCGCAGGTCGTTCCATTCCTCGTCCCGTGGCTGCCGCGTGGTGACCACCTCGGGGCACAGGTCATCCCACGGCCGGGCGTCGCGCTCCTGCACGGCGAAGCCTCCGGCCAGCGGACGCAGGTCCAGCACGCTGACCGCCTCAGCCTTCCCGGCGATCAACACGCGCAGATCGGGTTTCTTGGCGGCGAACCACTCCACCGCGTCGGGGGTCACGTCCGGCGCGATCAGCACTTCCAGAAAGGTGCCGCGCATGGCCTGCGCCGCATGTAGGTCAACCGTGCCGCTGACCGCCACCACGCCCCCAAACACGCTGAGGGTATCGGCGTCCCGCGCCAGTTCCCAGGCGGCCCGCACGTCGTCGGCGCGCGCCACGCCGCAGGGGTTGCCGTGCTTGACGGCCACGCAGACCATGCCCTGCTCCTGCTGCTCAAGCTCCTGACACAGCGCCCAGGCTGCGTCGGCGTCGGCGTAGTTGTTGAAGCTCATGGGTTTTCCGGCCACCACGCGGGCGTCGATCACCGGGCCATGCGCCGCGCCCCAGCGGTAGATCGCGCCGGGCTGGTGGGGGTTCTCGCCGTAGCGCACCTCAGCCACCTTCGACAGGTTCAGGGTCAGTTCGGGGGGAAGTCTGGTGGGCAGCACGTCCGAGTCGCCCTCCAGGTACGCGGTGATGGCCGCGTCGTACTCGGACGTGTGGCGGTAGGCCTTGGCGGCCAGACGGCGGCGCTCGGCCGGCGTGACCTCGCCCTGAAGTGCCACGCCGTAATCCGCCGGGTCCACCAGCACCAGCACGCCCGCGTGGTTCTTGGCCGCCGAACGCAGCATGGCCGGGCCGCCGATATCGATGTTCTCGATGACATCGGTGTCGGGTGCGCCCCGCGCCACCGTCTCGCGGAAGGGGTACAGGTTGACGCACACCAGATCGATGGTGCCGTAACCCTGCGCGGCCAGTTCCGCCAGGTGCCCGGCCTCGCGCCGGGCCAGAATGCCGCCGTGGACGGCGGGGTGCAGCGTCTTGACGCGCCCGTCCAGCATCTCGGGGAATCCGGTCACGTCGCTGACCGCCGTCACCGGCACGCCTGCCGCCTGCAGGGCCGCGAAGGTGCCGCCGGTGCTCAGCAGGGTCCAGCCGCGCTCCACCAGGGACCGCCCGAACTCCACCACGCCTGTCTTGTCGCTGACCGAAATCAGAGCCTGTTTGCCCATGTGTACCGCCTCCGGGAAAGATCTGAGAAAAGACTCCGGACGCGCCGTGTGTGCGGCGAACGTCCGACCCAGGCGCGCGATCAGGTGCTGTAAGGACGGCTTCCCCGTGGTTGGCCCACGTTCAGCGCCAGTTGCCGCCCGCTGTGGGCACAGCATAGCGCAGCGGAGGACCCAGGCCAGGGTGCAGATGGCCGTACACGCTCCGGCTCCGCCGCCTTGAGACTCATCCAATGGTCGGGCGCGGCACACATCCCTGCCCCCTACACTGAAAAGGATGACTGCCGTCCGCCGCTCCCCCCGGATTCACCTGCATCTGATCCTGATGACGGGACTGGCGGCATTTTTTCTCAGCCTGCTGCTGCTGCCTGAGGTGCGCGGGTTCCTGGGGCGCGGATACGCGGCGCTGAGTTCGCACGACCCGGAAGTGACGCACGCCTTCGTGCGCTCGCTGGGCTGGGCCGGGCCGGTGGCGATTCTGGTGGCCTACGTGATTCAGGCGGTGATTCCGCTGCTGCCCTCGCTGGTGCTGACGGCAGTAACGGTGCGGGCCTACGGGGTGGTGGTGGGCTTCGTGATCGTGTTTGCCGGGGCGCTGCTGGGCGCGGCAGCGGGCTACGGCCTGGGCCGGGCGCTGGGCGAACCGATGGTCCGGGCGCTGGCCGGCGAGAAGCCGCGGGCGCAGGCGCAGGCGTTCATGAACCGGCACGGGCCGCAGGGCGTGCTGCTGGTGCGCCTGATGCCGGTGCTGCCTGCCGAGGTGCTGAGTCTGGTGGCGGGGGCGGCCCGCATGGGGTTCCGCCCGTTCATGCTGGCGACGGCGGTGGGCGTGCTGCCGGTCACGCTGCTGGTGGTGTGGCTGTCGGAATCGGCCAGTCGGCTGCTGTGGGGGCTGGCCATCATGTCGCTGGTGGTGGGGGGCGTGGTCCTGGTGCGCTGGGGGCTGGCGCGGCGGCGTGGCACCACGCCCGCCGGGGCCGAGGCGGCCCCCACCCAGGACGCCCAGCCGAAGACCTGACGCTCCGGCTCGGGTAAACTGCGCCTCATGCCCGCCGGGACCGTGCGGGGCAGGAGGACCATGACTCAGACCGATAAGGACGCCCCAACCGCGTCCGCCTACGAACGCGCAGGTGTCAGTATCGACGCCGGACACCGCGCCGTGGCCCTGATGAAAGACGCCGTGGCCCGCACCCACACCCCCGCCGTGCTGGGCGGCATCGGCGGCTTCGGCGGCCTGTTCAGTGCCTCGGCCTTTACGGGTCTGGCGGACCCGGTGCTGGTGGCCTCCACCGACGGGGTGGGCACCAAGACCAAGGTGGCCGTGCGGCTGGGACAGCCCGGTGGCCTGGGCGCGGATATCGTCAACCACTGCGTCAACGACATTCTGGTGCAGGGCGCACGGCCCCTGTTTTTTCTGGACTACGTGGCGATGGGCCGCCTGGACCCCGAGGGCGTGGCGGCGGTGGTAACCGGCGCGGCGCAGGCCTGTGAGGCGCTGGGCGTGGCCCTGCTGGGCGGTGAGACCGCCGAGATGCCCGGCGTGTACGTGGACGGCGAACTGGACATTGTGGGCACGATTGTCGGGGTGGTGGACCGCGCCGCGCTGGTGGACGGCTCGCGCATCGGGGCCGGGGACGCCGTGATCGCGCTGCCCAGCGCCGGGCTGCACACCAACGGGTTCTCGCTGGCGCGGCTGGCACTAGACGGACTGGACTGGCACGAAGCCCGCGCCGATCTGGACGGACAGACTCTGGCCGCGCTGCTGCCGGTGCCGCACCGCGCCTACGTGTCGGGCCATGACGCCCTGAAAAATGCCGGGGTCGACGTGCGCGGCATGGCCCACATCACCGGCGGCGGCCTGATCGACAACCCGCCGCGCGTGTTTCCGCCGGGCGTCGGCATGAACATCGACACCGCGTCCTGGACCGTGCCGCCGCTGTTCCGGCTGATCGTGAAGGAGGCGCAGGTGGCCCGTGCCGAGGCCTTCCGCGCCCTGAACATGGGCGTGGGCTTCCTGTTCATCGTGCCTGCCGCCGAGGCGGACGCGGCCCTGTCGGCCCTGCGCGGCGCGGGCGAGCAGCCGTGGGTGATCGGGCAGATGGTGGCCGGAGACGGCGTGACGTTTGACGGGGTGAGGCCTTGACCTCGTCTTCCAAGGCCAGGGCGTCCAAGGGACGGCTGGCCCCCTTCGGGTTCACGCCGCCGGACCGCCGCAGCGCCGCCGAGTTCTGGGTGGTGCGCCACGGCGAGAGCACCTGGAACACCGAGGGCCGCTACCAGGGGCAGGCGGACGTGCCGCTGAGCCACGTCGGCATTCTCCAGGCTGCCAGTCTGGCCGAGCGCCTGACCGGGCAGCACTTCGACGCGGTGTACACCAGTGACCTGCGGCGCGCCTCCCAGACTGCAGAAGCGGTGGCCGAGCGTCTGGAAGGGCCGCCCGCCGTGCAGCCTGACCCCGGCCTGCGCGAGATCGACGTGGGCGAGCTGTCGGGGCTGGTCATCGCAGACATCCGCGAGCGCCATCCCGACTACCTGCAGGCGCTGAAGACCGATCCCTGGGCCACCCGGCGGCCCGGCGGCGAGAGCATGGAGGACCTGTACACCCGCAGCGGCGCGGCGTTTGAGACCCTGCGTGCCCGCCATCCGGGTCAGCGGGTGCTGGTCTTCACGCACGGCGGCGTGGTGCGCGTGGCGGTGGGGCTGGCCCTGGGCGGCGTGCCTGCCAACGCCTGGGCAAGATTGAGCGTGACCAACACCAGCATCACCCGCGTGTTGCTGGGCGAGAACAGCGGCACCCTGCTGGGGTTCAACGACGACGCGCATCTGGAAGACCTGATCGAGGCCACCGAGGCCGATGACGTGCTGGGACAGCCGCAGTGACCGCCCCGGCCCCGGACCTCGCCGCCCGCTACCAGTCGGGCGACCTGCGTGCCCTGGCCCGCGCGGTCACGCTGGCCGAGGCGGGGCTGCCCGCTGCCCGCCCACTGCTCAAGCTCGCGCGGGCGGGCGGCATCCGTTCGGTGGTTCTGGGTATTACCGGCAGCCCCGGCAGCGGCAAGAGCACGCTGACCGACGCCCTGATTGCTGCGCTGCGGGGACGGGGGCAGCGGGTGGCGGTGCTGGCGGTGGATCCCAGCAGCCCGTATTCCGGCGGGGCGATTCTGGGGGACCGCATCCGCATGCTGCGGCACCACGCCGATGCGGGGGTGTTCGTGCGTTCCCTGGCCAGCCGGGGGGCGCTGGGCGGGTTGTCGGCCCGGACGATGGCGGTGCTGGCGCTGCTGGAGGGCGGGGGCTTCGACTGGATCATCCTGGAGACTGTGGGCGTGGGGCAGTCGGAGGTGGACGTGGCCGCCGCGTGTGACCACACCCTGCTGGTGGTCACGCCCGCCGGGGGCGACGGCGTGCAGGCGTTCAAGGCCGGCATCATGGAAATCGCGGACGTGATCGCCGTGAACAAGTCGGACCTGCCCGGCGCGTCCCGCACGGTGCGCGAGCTGACCTCGGCGCAGGCGCTGGGCTGGCACGACGAGCACACCTGGCTGGCCCCGGTCCGCAAGACGATTGCCTCGAAGGGTGAGGGCGTGGACAGCGTGATCGAGGCGGTGCTGAAACACCGCGCCCACCTGGGCGAGGCGGGGCTGCAGGAACGCCGCCGCCTGCGGGCCGAGTTCGAGGTGCGCTCGCTGGTGCAGGAGCGCCTGCTGCGCCGCGCCCGCGAGGTGGGGGACCTCTACGCCCGCGTGGCCCGCGGCGAACTGGACGCCGAGGCGGCGGCGGACGAACTGCTGGGCGATTCGTGAGCACGGGGCAGTGAAGGCCCGGACCCTCGCCCCCCTGCTGCTCGCCTTTCTCGGCGTTCAGCGCCTGCTGGAGCTGCGGCTGGCCCGTGCCAATGAGCGCTGGGCGCGCGAACACGGCGCGGTGGAATACGGGCAGGAACATTACCCGCTGTTCTTCGTGCTGCATCCGGCGTGGATGGTCTGTACCCTGCTGGAAGGCCGGGCGTCCGGGCGGCGGGTGAACGGGCCCGCGCTGGCCCTGTTCGTGCTGGCCCAGCCGCTGCGCTACTGGGTGATCCGCACGCTGGGCCGGTACTGGAACACCCGCATCCTGATCGTGCCGGGCGGGCAGCGGGTGACAGGCGGTCCCTTTCGTCTGCTCAGGCACCCCAACTACGCGGTGGTGGCGCTGGAACTGCTCAGCGCGCCGCTGGCCGTGGGCGCGTGGCGCACGGCACTGGTGTTCACGCTATTGAACGCCGGGCTGCTGGTCCTGATCCGCATTCCGGCCGAGGAACGGGCGCTAGCGAATTACGCTGCGGCCCGTCCGTACCGCAGCTGACGGGGGGTTCCGCACTGGCGGTGCGGGTGGGGGCTATTGCGCGGCGGGCTATTCCGCTGTGGGAAAACGCCGTTCGAGTTCCAGCCCCCGGGGCGTGTCGGCGATCTGCAGCGCGGCGTGGACTGCCATGCCCTGCAATTCCAGGCGCGTGCGCCCCTGAAAATTGCTGCGCTCCACCACGGCGGCCACCGCGCGGACGGTCCAGCCGCGTTTGGCGGCCAGCAGGGCGATCAGCAGTTCGGGCAGGCCGCACTGAAGGTGGCGCGTCACCACCACGGCCGTTTGAAGGTCCTCGGGTAAGGGGGCCGGTGTGGGCAGCGACCAGTGGTTGGCGTGTTCGTCTGAACCCCTCTCGGCCGACGCTGCAGGGTCCAGCCCGGCCAGGGCCGTGGCATCCGGCTGCGCCAGCACCACCGGGGTGCCGCGCAGGCGGGCCAGGGCGCGGGCCATCTTCTCGGCGTTGGGCAGGGCGATGATCACGTCAAAATCCGGCAGGGTCAGATTGAAGTGGTCCAGGACAGCATCGCGCTCACGCAGACTCAGGTCGCGCAGACGGTCTTCAAACTGGGTCTCGCTGGGCAACACCTTGGCAATTGCAGCGAGAAGGGTCTTGGCCATGCCCGTAGCCTAACGGTTTCCGGGGAGATTTCATATGTGTGGTGGCCCCTGCACCCCCGCTGGACGCGCACCTCTGGGGGCAGAGGCCGTCTGCCCCGCAGCCGATCCGCCTGACCGGACGGCCTGCCGCCCGGAGGCAGCAGCGCGGGATACTCTTCTGGCATATGCAGGTCCGTGTCAGCACCCCGACCCCCGTGATTCAGCACGGCACGGCCGTCGCCCTGGCCGTGACGGCGGGCCACTTCATCAATGACGCCTACGGCGCGATGCTCACGCCCCTGATGCCCGCGCTGCAGAGCAAGTACGGCGTGAGCATCGCCGCCGTCACGCTGCTGTCCAGCGTCTACAGCCTGACCAGCAGCGTGATGCAGCCCCTGCTGGGTATCCTGGGCGAGCGGCTGGACCGTCGTTATTCTGCCGCGCTGGGGCCACTGATGACGGGGCTGGGCCTGACCCTGATGGGCTTTGTGCCGTGGTTCGGGGCGCTGATCCTGCTGGTGGCGGTGGCCGGCTTCGGCAGCGGCTTCTTTCACCCGGCAGGGGCGGCGTATGTGGCGCAGAACAGCCCGCCCAACAAGCGCGGCTTGTGGGCCAGCATCTTCAGCGCGGGCGGCACGGCGGGCATGGCGCTGGGACCGGTCTTCGCCGGGGTGGGCCTGAATAACCTGCCGTGGTTCGCATTGATCGGCGTGGTGTTCGCGGCCATCACGTTTGCGGTCACGCCGTCAGGCACGCAGAAGGCCCGGAAGATCAAGCTGCGCGTGTACGTTCAGATCTTCCGGGGGCCGATGCAGTGGCTGTGGGGCATGGCAGTCCTGCGTTCGCTGGCCAGCATGGGCTACAACACCATGCTGCCGTTCATGCTGTACGCGCGGGGATTTGGCCTGCGCGAGGTGGGCGTGACCCTGGCGATCTACGCCCTCGCCAGCGCCATCGGCGGCATTGTGGGCGGACGCCTGAGTGACCGCTACGGGCGCACCCCGGTGCTGCGCGCCGCCATCCTGACCACCATTCCGTTTTTCGCCGTGCTGATCCTGTCCAACCCCGGCCAGTGGTGGTTTTACCCGCTGACCTTCGTGGTGGGCGCGGCGGTCAACGCCAGCATCCCGGTGGGCGTGGTCACCGCTCAGGAATACGCCCCCGAGCATGTGGCGGTTGCCAGCAGCATCATGATGGGCTTTTCCTGGGGGTTTGCGGGCCTGCTGATCTTCCTGGTGGGGATGCTGGCCGACGCCACCACGCCCACCACGGCGGCCCTGGTCAGCATCAGCCTGCTGATTCCCAGCGCCGTGATCGCCTACCGCCTGCCAGAGCCGGACAAGACCGAATTCAGCTGAGCCTGGACGCAGACGAAAGAGCCCCCTCCACCTGCGGGAGGGGCTCTTTACTTGCTGCTCGGTCGAGGGCTGGCGGTCAGGGGCTTCAGCCCTGCTCTTCCCACACCAGCACCGCGCCGCCCCGCGCGCCCACCTCCAGCTCCGCGCCATCCTTCAATTCATGAATCTGACCGCTCAAGACGTCCCGGTACCGCCCCGCCTCGACGCCGTGCAGGGCCACACGGGCCGGGTCCTGGGCGCAGTTCAGGGCCACGTAGGCGCAGCGGTTCTCGTGACAGCGGGCGAACAGCAACTGCTCACCCTGGGCATACAGGACCTCAAAACTGCCGCGTTGCAACGGGCGGCTGGTGTGCCGGGCTGCCGTCAGCGTGCGGGTCAGCTCCAGCGTGTCCAGATCCCACTCTGAATCATTCCAGGGAAAGGCCCGGCGGCAGTCGGGGTCGGGGCCGCCTTGCAGGCCGATCTCGTCGCCGTAGTAGATGCACGGCGCGCCGGGGTAGGTCATCTGGAAGATGGTGGCGAGGCGGAAGGCGGAAGGGTCGCCGCCCACCGCCGTGATGAAGCGGGCGGTGTCGTGCGAGTCCAGCAGGTTCAGCTGGGCAGCGACGATTTCCGGATGGTACATGTGGGCCACTTCAGTCATACGGGCGGCGAAGGCCGGGGCGTCCACCGGGTCCACGCGGCCCGTGCCGCTGCGCTCGTTCATGGGGTGGTCCAGGGTGCGGGCACCGAAAAAGGCCAGGCAGGGGCGGGTGAAGTGGTAGTTCATCACGGCGTCGAACTGATCGCCGCGCAGCCAGCGGTGGGCGTCGCCCCAGATCTCGCCCACGATGTACGCGTCGGGATTCACCGCCTTGACGCGGCGGCGGAACTCCTGCCAGAAGGAGTCGTCGTCGATCTCGTTGGGCACGTCGAGCCGCCAGCCGTCGATGCCGAAGCGCGTCCAGTACTCGGCCACCTCCCACAGGAAGTCGCGCACGGCGGGGTTGCTGGTGTTGAATTTGGGCAGGGCGCGGTTGCCCCACCACGCCGCGTAGCCGGCCGGCCGGGCGTCGTCGTAGGGGTGCAGCGGCCAGCTTTCCGGGTGGAACCAGTCACGGTAGGCGCTGGCCTCGCCCTGTTCGAGCAGATCGTTGAACTGGAAAAAGCCCCGGCTGCTGTGGTTGAACACGCCGTCCAGCACCACGCGCATGCCGCGCCCGTGGGCCTCGTCGATCAGGGCCCGCAGCGCCGCGTTACCGCCCAGCATGGGGTCTACCTGAAAGTAGTCGTGGGTGTGGTAGCGGTGATTGCTGGCCGACTGGAACACCGGGCAGAAATAGATGGCGTTCACGCCCAGGCCCTGAATGTGGTCCAGCCGCTCGATGACGCCCCACAGGTCGCCGCCCATGTAGCGGTTGAATTCTGGAGTGTCGCCCCACGGCTGCAAGTTCATGCCGGTCACCCGTCCGCTGCGGGCGAAGCGGTCCGGGAAGATCTGGTAGAACACGGCGTCCTTGACCCATTCAGGGGTGGTGGGGTGGGCGGTCTGGGTGTCGGTATGGGGAGCGTTCTGCACGGCGGTCATCTGCGCGCCAGCATAGCGGAGCCCGACTGACAACGATCATTCAGCAGGGCGCTGTGGTTGTCCTGCATTTTGCGCGTTCCAATTCTCGACGAACATTCGCGCCCCGACCCCGTCAGTCACCTCGCCCAGCGCCACCGCCTCGTTCAGCGCCCGCAGCACCTCGCCCACGCGGGGGCCGGGCGAGAGACCCAGCAGCGCCATCACGTCTGCGCCGGTCAGCAGGGGCCTGGGCGGTGCGGGCCGGTCTTCCAGCGCCGCCAGCACGCGGCCCATGGCGGCGGCGTAGGCGTGGCGGCTGGCGGCCGAGCTGCTGGGCCCCCGCGCGGCCTCGCGGTCCGCCAGCATCACCCACAACAGGTCCGGCAGCAGGTCACGGCGGCGGTGAACGAAACGCCGGGCCTCCTTTTCCCCGGCAGGCAGCGGGACCATGTGGGCCTCCACCAGCCGGGCAACGTGTCGGATGTCGCCGGCGGGCAGTTTCAGGCGGCCCAGCATCTGCGTGGCCAGCGCCGCGCCCAGTTTGTCGTGGCCATAGAAGTGGGTGCGGCCTGTCTCGGGGTCTACCGTGTGTGAACGGGGTTTGCCCACGTCGTGCAGCAGGGCGGCCCAGCGCAGGGGCAGCGGGGCGTCCGGCTGCCGGGCCAGCAACTGATGCAGCGCCTCCAGCCCATGCCCGAACACGTCCAGATGGTGAAAGCCGCCCTGCTGGAGGCCGATGCCCTCGCGCAGTTCCGGCAGCGTCAGGGCCAGCAGCCCCAGATCTTCCAGCCGCTTCACGCCGTGGGCGGCGTCCGGGTGGCGTAGCAGGGCCTGCACCTCGTCACGGACGCGCTCTGCTGCGGGCCGCTTCAGTGCGCCGTGGGCCAGTTCCGCCGCCACCTCGCGCATCACCTGTTCGGTGTCCGCTTCCAGCCGGAAGCCCAGCGTGACCTCCAGCCGCGCCGCCCGCCACGCCCGCAGCGGGTCGGCCCGCAGGTTGGCCGCGCCCACCATCCGCAGCCGCCGCGCCTTCAGGTCCGCCCGCCCGCCCGCCGGGTCCAGAATCTTCCTGTCCCCGGTCAGGGCCAGCGCGTTCACCGTGAAATCCCGGCGCAGCAGATCCTCGGTCACGTCGGCGGGCAGCGGCACGAAGTCGTGGTGCGGCGCAGCGTGGTGGTCCTCGTCCGGCAGATGCACCCGCCAGTACCCGCGTTCCTCGTCCAGTGCGAAGGCCGAACCCCCCAGGGCGTCCGCCATCGCGCGGGCCGCCCCTGCCGGATCTGGCACGGCCCAGTCGTAGTCTTTCGGGGACACGCCGCGCAGCCAGTCCCGTGCCGCGCCGCCCACCAGCAGGCTGCCGGGTGGAAATGGAGGCAGGGGCGGGCGGCGGCGGAACATGGGGCCATGGTAACTGTGCCGTGGGGTCCCGGCCCCCTTACCGGTGCCCGTGAACGTGCGGCAGAGACGTGCGGCAGAGCAGGGCCTGGGGTCCGTGAGGTGCGCCTTCACCCTGTGCGTCTTGCTTCCCACCCACCGGCACGGGTAAGTTGCAGGTATGACCCAGACTGGACCGACCCCGACTACCTTCGCCAGGATTGCCGTGGGCGTGGACTTCTCGCCCTCCAGCCAGCACGCGCTGGAGGTGGCCCGCGCCCGCTTTCCCGGCGCGCAGATCCGGCTGCTGCACGTCACCGACGCGCGGGTGACCACCTCGCCGGACCTGATGGGCGGCGTGACCCCGGCGGTGTTCGACGCGGGTCTGCTCAGTTCCCTGGAGGACGCCGACGCCCAGCGGCTGGCGGCCCTGATGCAAGACGGCGAGGAAACCGAGCAGCTTGTGGGCGATCCAGTGACGGGGATCGTGGAGGCCGCTGCCCGCTGGGGCGCGGACCTGATCGTGGTCGGCACGCACGCGCAGGGGGCGCTGGAGCATTTTTTCATCGGCAGCAGCGCCGAGAAGATCGTGGGGCGCAGTCCCATCCCGGTGCTGACCGTGCGCCTGCCGGACCGCCGCCCTTGAAGGGCCGCCTGTGAAGGTCGGGGTTGTCGGCGCGGGGCTGGTGGGGGCCACCGCCGCCTACGCCCTGACCCTGCGCGGCTCGTGCAGCGCGCTGGTGCTGGTGGATCAGGACGGGGACCGGGCGCGGGCCGAGGCCCAGGACATCGCCCACGCCGCGCCCATCAGCCACGGGGCGCGGGTGAGCAGCGGCGACTATCCGGCGCTGGAAGGCAGCCGGGTGGTCATCATCGCTGCCGGGGCCAACCAGAAGCCCGGCGAGGGCCGCCCGGAACTGCTGGACCGCAACGCTGACATCTTCCGGCAGGTGATTCCGCAGGTGGCTGCGCACGCCCCCGGCGCGGTGCTGCTGATCGCCACCAATCCGGTGGACGCGCTGACCGATCTGGCCGTCCGGCTGGCCCCCGGACATGCGGTGATGGGGTCCGGCACGGTGCTGGACAGCGCCCGCCTGCGCTGGCTGATCGCGCAGCACGCCGGGGTGGACGCCACCAACGTCCACGGCTACGTGCTAGGCGAGCACGGCGACAGCGAGGTCATCGCCTGGAGCGGCGTCACGGTGGCCGGGCTGCCGGTGGCCGACTTTATGGCGGCGCGTGGCCTGCCCTGGAAGCCCGAGATCCGCGCCGGGATCGAGGCAGGTACGCGCGACGCCGCCGCCAGCATCATCGGCGGCAAGCGGGCCACGTATTACGGCATTGGGGCGGCGCTGGCCCGCATCGCCGAGCGGATACTGGGAGATCGCCGCGCGGTGCTGACCGTTAGCGCCCCCACCCCCGAGTACGGCGTGAGCCTCAGTCTGCCGCGCGTGGTGGCGGCGGGCGGCATTGAGGCCAGCGTGATGCCGCTGCTGACCGGGGACGAAAAAGCCGCACTCGAACGGAGTGCGGCGGTGCTCAGGGCGTCGGTGGAACGGCTGGGCCTGCCGGACTGAGCGGTGAGGCGTTGGGGTCCGTGTTCGGGTCCGGCGTCTGCGGGGGAGTGCCGGTCGGCGCGGGAGGTGTTGTGGGGGACGTGGCCGGGGCAGCTGAACCGGTGTCCGGTGCGTCTCCCTCCTCCACAAACTCCCCGGTGATGGTGCCGCCCTCGGCCTTGACCGCGTAGACCTCGTTCCGGTCGAGGTCATACAGGATCATTCCGGCGCGCAGGGTGTCGCCGCCCTTGACGCTCACGGCCGGCTGCTCCGGCGTGCCGATCAGGCGGGCCAGATTTGCCGCGTCGTCGTACTCCACCCGCCCGGCCCGGCTGACGCGTCCGCCCTCGCTGTTCAGGACGACGTTGCCTACCAGCGTGGTGGTCTCCGCGTCCACGTTGACCTCGATGCGCTCGCTGCTGCCGGTCAGCGGGTCGGTCTCGTTGGCCCGCTGAAAAGTCACCGGGCCGTCGATGCGGGCAATGCCGTCCGTCTCGTCGTAGACCAGCTTCTGGCCCTTCAGTTCGGTCTTGCCCTGGGTCACAAACACCGTGTCGGGGGCCGGTTTGGGGGTGGCCTGAACCTCACAGCGGGTCAGGCGGTCCGTGGCATCCGGCGGCACCTCGTCTGGATTCAAGAATCGGGCGGTTCCGGCACTGGCCTCCACCCGTCCGTCGCTGCCCTCCTGGCCGTCTTCAGGCTGCTGCTGCGTCACCACCGCCAGCGGCACCCGGATCACGTTCTTGTCGATGGTGATGCGCACGCCGCCCGGCCCGGTCTCGCTGAACACGGCCAGTGTGGGCGTTTCTGGAGGATCGTCACCTTGTGGACCACAAAGCGCGAAGATGCCTGTGTCATCAGTGATGCCAGTTTTAACGATGCGAATCCGGCGTTCCTGGCCGTCCGTGTCGCTCTTGCGGACCAGTTCCAGGCTGGAGGTTTCCGCGCCCGGCGCGGCTTCTGGTTCGGCGTCTGGGTCCGTGGGCTCAGGTGGGGTGGTCTGTTCCGGGGCGGCGGGCAGCGTGGGCGGCGGCTGCGTCTGGGCGGGCGGTGTGGGCGCCGGGGCCGCGTCCTGGGCCAGCACCCACACCGGCAGCGCCGCGCCCAGTGCCAGGGCCAGCGTGACCCATCCCCTTACCATTCCGGAACGCAGCATAGGCTCTAGCTTACTTCTCGCCGCTCAGCTTGAACTGTTCGGCCGGAATCTTGTACGCCGAGTTCAGGGCGCGCACGCGGCCCAGGTCGGTGCGCTGTTCCAGATAGCCGCTGGCCGGGGCACGCACCGTGACCTTGCTCTTGCTGTCTACGCTGACCGCGTTGCCCACCACATAGGCCACGTTCTTGCGGTCGTCGTAGTACACCGCGTTACCGGTGGTGGTCTGGGTGCCCTGGACCAGCTTGACCCCGCCCGACACGTACAGCGTCTTGGTCTTGGTCAGCGCGCGGACCTCCTGCCCGGTGATGGTCAGCTCCTTCTGGTTGCCCCTGGCGGCGCGGGTCAGGCTGGGCGTGCCGGTCATCTGGGCCAGTTCCTTGTCCTCATCGAACACCAGCTTGTCGGCCCGGCCAGTCTGGTTGCCGTTGGTCAGGCGGACGCTGCCGGTGCTGGTGGAGATGTTGTTGTCCACGTCCAGGCTCATCTGCGAGGCGCTGATGCTCACCTTGTCGCCGTCCTCCTTGTCCTCGGGCACAAAGGTGGCGCTGGGGGTGCCGCTCAACACGCCCTGTCCGGTGGCCTCGCTGTAGGCCAGGGCGCTGCCCTCGGCGCTCAGGCGGCCACGCTCCACCTGCACATTCCCGGTGAAATTGGCGGTGCGCTTGCCCTCGGCCTCCAGCAGCGAGACCCCGCTGGGGGCAGCCAGGGTGGCCTGTGCCGATTCGATCTTGAGGGTGCTGACCGTGGCCTTGACCGGGTTGCCGCTGTAGGTCAGGGGGCCAGTTCGGACGTTGCCGCGTGCCCCACCCTGAATTTTAACGATGCGGTTGGGGTTGGCGGCAGTCTGGGCCAGCGCGGTCAGGCTCAGCAGGCCGATCATCAGGGCAATTCGTTTCATGTGGTTCTCCTTGGATGGATCTGTGGTGGGTGGATGAAGGTTGCTGTCGGGAGCAGGGTCAGGTTGTGGGAACCAGCCGTCCGTCCTGGCATTTCTCAGTGGCGTTCAGGTTCAGTGAGGTCGAGGAGGTGTCGTTGTCCATGTCGTCGAGGTCGAACTGGAACGACATTCGCAGTTTCTCGGCGTGACCATTCAGGAAGGGCGACGTGATGTCGGCCACCGGCGCCGTGAAGCCGTAGCCCTGCTCGATCTTGACCGGGTTCTGGCGCGTTCCTTTCATCACGATGCCCGCACATTCGTTGACCAGCCTGATGCTGGCCTTAAGCGTGGTCATGTCATCCTGCCCGTCGATGGTCAGCCGGTCCGCGTCCAGCGTGGCGTCCAGCGTTTCGCGGCCCGTCAGCCTGCCGCTGGCGTCGCGTTCCTTCAGGACCCGTTTGCCGCCGGAAATCCCGGTCAACACCGTCTCGTTGGACACGGGATTGCTGCTGACGTTCTGCGCCGAAAAGCTCCACACCGCGTCCGGGTCACGGGAGGGAAACAGGCGCAGCTCCACGCCCCGCAGGGTGGCGTCTGTTTGCGGCCCGCCCCGGCCTGCGCCCGGCAAGAAGGCGAAGATCAGGGCGAAGATAAGGATCGCCAGCAGCGCGTAGAGGCCCGTTTTCTGCACGCGGGCACTCTAGCGTCCGGCCCTCATGAGAGTGGTGGGCCTGGGATGGGCGCAGTGGGGGGGAGCGGGGGAAGAGCGGTGCAGGCTGGGTCTGCCCTGCTCATACCGCTTACCCTGTCTCGCATGATCGACACCCACTGCCACCTCGATTACCTAGAAGACCCGGCCTCTGCACGGGGGGAACTGGGCCTGAGCGCGATGGTCTGCATCGGCGCCAGCCCCCAACACGCCCGCAACGCCGTGGCTCTGGCCGAACAGTTTCCCGACGTGTACGCCACCGTCGGCCTGCACCCCACCGACACCGGGGAGGACAGCCCGGAGGCCCGGCGCGAGCTGGAAGAACTGGCGGGCCATTCGCGCGTGGTGGGCCTCGGCGAGAGCGGACTTGACGATTACTGGGACGACACCAAGCGTGCTGCACAGGTCAGCGCCTTCGAGTGGCAACTGGAACTGGCGCGGCGCGTGGGCAAGCCGCTGGTGATCCACACCCGCGACAAGGCTGGGCAGGACAGCGCCCACCGGGGCGTGATGGACGTGCTGGGCAGGTGGCCGGACGTGCCGGTGATCCTGCACTGCTTCAGCGGTCACCCGGACCTTCTGCGCTTTGGCCTGGAGCGCGGCGAACATACCTTCTTTGGGTTTGCGGGCAACACCACGTACAAGAACGCGCACGAGATTCACGCCGCCGCCCGCACCCTGCCCCTGGAACGCATGCTGCTGGAAACCGACGCGCCCTTCCTGGCCCCGGTGCCTAAACGCGGCAAACCCAACCGCCCCGGTTACGTGCGTCACACGTTGGAGTTCATCGCCGCCCTGCGTGAGATGCCCGCCGATACGCTGGAGCGCATGACGGATGCGAACGCTCGGCGGGTGTATGGATTGGGGGCTGAAGGTAGAATTGAGGATTAAATACAGAGGTAGGAGCGTCGAACGTCTCCGCCCGCAACCTCGCCCCAACTTGCCCCGCCCGCCCGCAACCCGCTAACATGGCCCCATGAAGTCACGCGCCCATCACTCCGGTCTGGTGATGGCAGTCGTGTGGCGGCGAATGCCCCAGCACCCCGGTCTGAATACGCGAACTCCACGCGCCTGAAAGCCTTTTATCGGTTTTCAGGCGTTGTGCTGACCTCGCGGCAGACCGGGCTTTTTTGTGCTCAACCAAGGAGTTATAACCATGCACGTTTCTCTTCCCGATGGAAAACAACTGGAATTACCGCAGGGCGCCACCGCCCTCGACGCCGCACAGGCCATTGGCCCCCGGCTGGCCCAGGACGCCCTGGCCGCCACCGCCAATGGCGTGCTGACTGACCTGTTCACGCCGCTGCCGGAGGGCGCGGAGATCAGCCTGATCACCAAGAAGAATCCGGGACAGGCCCAGAGCGTCTTCCGGCACTCGCTGGGACACGTCATGAGTCAGGCGGTGGGCGAGTTCTACGCCGCCAGGGGCTACCCGGCAGAGGCCATCAAGCGCGGCGTCGGCCCCAGCATCGAGAACGGCTGGTATCAGGACTTTGATCTGCCCGAACCGCTGCGCGAGGAAGACCTGCCCGAGATCGAGAAGCTGATGCGCGACATCATTGGCCGGAACCTGCCCTTCTCGCGCCGCGAGGTCAGCCGCGCCGACGGTCTGGCGCAGTTCCCCGGCGATCCCTACAAGAGGGAACTGATCGAGGGCCTGCCGGAGAACGAGCCGATCACTCTGTACCAGCAGGGCGACTACGTGGACCTGTGCCGGGGGCCGCACTTCCCAAGCACCGGCAGGCTGCCCACCGCCTTCAAGCTGACCAGCACCAGCGGCGCGTACTGGCGCGGCAACGAGAAGAACCCGATTCTCCAGCGGGTGTACGGGGTGGCCTTCGCCAGCCAGAAGGAGCTGGACGAGTACATGGAGCGGCTGGAGGAGGCCAAGCGCCGCGATCACCGCAAGCTGGGCCGCGAGCTGGAACTGTTCACCATCGATCCCCTGGTGGGCAAGGGCCTGCCGTTGTGGCTGCCCAACGGCACGGTGCTGCGCGAGGAACTGGCGGCCTTCCTCAAGGAGCAGCAGTTCCAGCGCGGCTACCAGGGCGTCATCACGCCGAACATCGGCAACCTGGAACTGTACAAGACCAGCGGGCACTACCAGAACTACAGCGACAGCAACTTCTCGCCCATTACGGTGGACGACGAGCAGTACATGCTCAAGCCGATGAACTGCCCGCACCACGTCCGCATCTACGACAGCAAGCCGCGCAGCTACCGCGATCTGCCGGTGCGGCTGGCCGAGTTCGGCACGGTATACCGCTACGAGCAGTCCGGCGAGCTGAACGGCCTGACGCGGGTGCGCGGCTTCACGCAGGACGACGCCCACATCTTCTGCCGCCCGGATCAGCTGAAAAAAGAGTTCCTGGACGTGCTGGACCTGACGGTGCTGGTGCTGCGGACCTTCGGCATGAACGACGTGCGCTTCCGCGTCGGCACCCGTGACCCGGAGAACGACAAGTACGTGGGCGACGCCGCGAACTGGCAGCTGGCCGAGGACCAGATTATTCAGGCTGTGGAGGAAGTGGGCCTGCCCTACAGCATTGAGCCGGGAGACGCCGCTTTCTACGGCCCCAAGCTGGACTTCGTGGTCAAGGACGTGCTGGGCCGCGAGTGGCAGCTGGGCACCATCCAGGTGGACTACAACCTGCCCGAACGCTTCGACATCTCCTACGTGGGCGAGGACGGCCAGGACCACCGCCCGGTGATGATCCACCGCGCCCCCTTCGGTAGCCTGGAACGCTTCGTGGGCATCCTGATCGAGCACTACGCCGGGGATTTTCCGCTGTGGCTGGCCCCACGCCAGATCGCCATCGTGCCCATCGCGGACCGCCACAACGCCTACGCCGAGGAACTGCGCGCCGAGCTGCACAGGGCTGGTCTGCGCGCCGAGGTGGACGATTCCAGCAACCGCATGCAGGCCAAGGTCCGCAACGCCGAACTGTCCAAGATTCCCATGATTCTGGTGGTGGGCGACAAGGAGCAGGAGGCCCGGCAGGTCAGCACCCGCGAGCGCTGGCCCGACGGCCACCGGGAGCGCAAGGGCGTGTCTTTTGACGAGTTGAAGGCCGAACTGCTGGAGCGCTACACCAGCCGCAGCTAGAGGCTGCGAAGCTGAACAGCAGGAAGCTGAACAGCAGAGTGGAGAGGCCGCCTGCCGGGGCTCGGGGCGGCCTCCTCATGTGGTTTACCGGAACGCCTTGAGTCGCCCCTCAATCACGGCTCCGGCACTGGGCGTAGCGCGGGTGACGGCCAGGACCGCTTTCTGCTCCTCCGCGCTGCGCTTCAGCAGCTTGATGCCGTTCAGGTACACCGTCGGCGTGCCGTCCACGAAGGTTGCTTCCTGGCCCGCCATCTGCCGTTTGATCTCGGCCTGGGTGGTGTGCTGGCCCATGCAGGTCTTGAAGGCGGCGATGTCCAGCCCGCCCTCCTTGGCATAAAGGGCAAATTTCTCGGTGGCCTGGGTGGTGTTCAGGCGCGTCCACTGGTTGAAGCGCTCGAACAGGCGGTCCGAGTACGGCCAGAACTGCCCCTGCGTCGCCGCGCACTCGGATGCCTCAGCGGCAGCGAAGGCGTTCTTGTGAAAATCCAGCGGAAACTGGTGGTACACGACGCGGTACTGTCCCGGCTGCTTGCGCCAGCGGGCCAGATCGCCCTGCCACAGGTCCTGACAGAACGGACACTGAAAGTCGCTCATCAGATGAATGACGTTGGGAGCGCTGGCCTGTCCGGTGACATTGGCGCTGCTGGGAAAGGTGCTTTCCGGCAGGACATTGAGCGTCAGGTACGCCTTCCAGCGCAGGCCGTCCCGCCGCAGCGCAAGGAGACTGGTGCCGGACTGGTCCGTCGTCTCGACAATTCCCCGGAGGGCCGAGATCAGGACGTCAGGCGAGGACAGGGTTTTCTGCAGTTCCGGCAGGTCCTTCTCGCTCATGCCCCAGGCCACGCCGAAGCCCCGTGCCAGGTCGGCGGTGTTTGTCGTTTCCACCAGCACGCCCACCACCCGCCCGGCCACCACGTCCAGCGTGAAGGCGGTGTCGCCCTTCCTGAACACATGGCCCGTGGCGGCAAAGCCCTTGAGAATCGGTTGTTTTGCCGTGACCTGCGGCGTCTGCCACAGCTGCGCCTGCGCGGCGCTGGAATACAGCAGCGCAGCCCCCAGCAGCAGGATCAGCGGGAAGCGGAGGAGGGAACTGGGACGGACCGAGGCTGGAAAACGCACGGCGTCAGTCTAGCCGTCCACATCCGGACCGTGAGGCGAGAATGCAGGCCACCGGACGTCCGCTGCTGCCCCGCATGGCGCCGCGACTGGGGCGCGTTTGTGCTGTTCTTTTAACCAAAGTTACGTTCAGGCCAGGGGCTGTGCCCCCATACTGGCCCGATGACCACGAACGTCCCTGCCGCCGATCTCGCTGCCGATCCTTTTATGCAGGAGGAACTGGAATTGCCCGGTCTGAGCGCCCTGACGGGGCAGTGGCTGGCCGCCGTCGGCGAGGACCCGCAGCGCGAGGGGCTGCTCAAGACCCCGCACCGCGTCGCCAAGGCCTGGAATTTCCTGACCGACGGCTACCGCATGACGCTGGAGGAGGCCGCCGGAAACGCCGTCTTCGAGGCCGAGGGCAGCGAGATGGTGATTGTCAAGGACATCGAGTTCTACTCCATGTGCGAGCACCACATGCTGCCTTTTTACGGACGCGCGCACATCGCCTACATTCCCGAAAACAAGATTCTGGGCCTGAGCAAGTTTGCGCGAATTGTGGACCTGTATTCGCGCCGCCTGCAGGTTCAGGAGCGCATCACCACGCAACTCGCCGACGCCGTGCAGGAACTGCTGGACCCCAAAGGCGTGGCCGTCATGATGGAAGGCACGCACCTGTGTATGGCGATGCGCGGCGTGCAGAAGCAGAATTCATCCACCACAACCAGCGCCATGCGCGGCGTGTTCCGGGATGACCCCCGCACCCGCGGCGAGTTCATGAGTGCGGTGCAGACCACCTTGCGCGCCCGCTGAGGCAGAAGAGAGGGGACAGATTCACCACAGGAGGAAGGGCCGCGACATCTTGCCGAGGCCCTTCCTCCTTGGGGTGCCTTACCCCTGGCGTTCCAGCCAGCCCGCCAGCCACGGAAGCTTTTGCTGTACGCGGTCCCGCATGCCGCCCCAGTAGCGCCGGGACCAGCCCTCCAGGTTGCGCTGCTTGCCGCGGGCCACCGCCATCGCGCCTTCGGGAACGTCGTCGTGGACGGCGCTGCCGGCAGCAATGAAGGCGGCGTCGCCCACCGTGCGCGGGGCGATGATGGTGCTGTTGCTACCGATGAAGACGCCCGCGCCGATGTGGCTGGGGTGCTTGTTCACGCCGTCGTAGTTGGCGACGATGGTGCCCGCGCCGACGTTGGTTTCCGCGCCGATCTGCACGTCACCCAGGTAGGCCAGGTGTCCGGCCTTGACCCCAGCGTCCAGCCTTGCGTTTTTGGTCTCCACGAAGTTACCAATGTGGACGCCTGTGCCCAGCACGGTGCCGGGCCGCAGCCGCGCAAAGGGGCCGACGTCGCTGCCCGCGCCGACGTGCGCGCCTTCCAGCACGCTGTGGGCCTTGACCACCACCCCGGCCTCCAGCACGCTGTCGGTGACCACGCTGTAGGCCCCCACGGTCACGCCGCTGGCCAGTCGGGTCTGGCCGCGCAGGATCACGCCGGGTTCCAGGGTGACGTCGCGGCCCAGGGTGACGGTGTCCTCGATGCGGGTGGTGTCGGGATCGTGCAGCGTGACGCCGGCCGCCATGTGCGCGGCATTGATGCGGCGGCGCAGGATCGTTTCCAGTTCCGCCAGCCCGGCGCGGTCGTTAGCCCCCATCACCTCGTCGGGGTCCGTGAGCTTGAAGGCGTGGGCTGCCTCGCCCTCGGCGCGGTACAGACCCAGCAGATCGGTCAGGTAGTACTCGCCCGCCGCGTTGTCGTTGCTGATACGGTGGGCCAGTTCGGCGGCACGGGAGTCCATCAGGTAGACGCCGCTGTTGAATTCCCCCACCTGTGCCTCTTCACGCGTGGCGTCCTTCTGCTCCACAATGCGGACCACGTCGCCTTGGCTGTCGCGAATGATCCGCCCGTAACCGGTGGCGTCGGGCAATTCTCCGGTCAGCAGGGTCAGGGCGCTGCCCCGCCCGCGGTGGTCCTCGAGCATGGCCTCCAGCGTCCCGGCGCGCAGCATTGGCGTGTCACCGTACAGGACCAGCACGTCGGCGCCCGCATGATCTTCCAGGGCGTCGATGCCGCAAATAAAGGCGTGGCCGGTGCCCAGCCGCTGCTCCTGGCGGGCAAAGACCACCCCATGACCCGCCAGGGCCGCCTCCACCTGCTCGGCGCCGTGCCCCGTGACCACCACCACGTTACGTGCGCCCAGTTCGCGCGCCGCCTTCACCGCCCACGCCACCATCGGGCGGCCCGCCACCGGGTGCAGCACCTTGGGCAGCGCCGAGTTCATGCGGGTCCCCTGACCCGCCGCAAGAATTACCACGTCGAGTGGACGTTTGTTTCCAGTCATGTCATTTCACCTTTGGGGCAGTGTAGTGCACGCCGCCGGGACAGAAGCAGCCGCTGCACAGACCTCTGGCCCGGAGGGCAGGTCAGGCCCCACAATGCCCCGTATGCAGCGTTCCCGGAAGCGTCTCGCGGTGATTCACACCGGCGGCACCATCGCCAGTCGTCCCAGCCCCGACGGGCGTGGCCTGACCCCCCAGCAGGCCCCCAGCCTGACGGGCCTGCCGGATGTGGAGGTCCACGACGTCCAGCCCCTCAATCTGCCCAGCCCGCACATCACGCCCGCCCACATGCTGGAGCTGGCCGGGCTGATCACGGCGCTCGCGCCGGACCATGACGGCGTCGTCGTGACCCACGGCACCGACACGCTGGAGGAAACGGCTTTTGCGCTGCACCTGCTGCTGGGCACCCCCACGCCCGTTGTCCTGACCGGCAGCATGCGCCACGCGGCTGAGGTGTCCTGGGACGGCCCGGCCAACCTGCTGGACGCCGCCGGGGTGGCGCTGCATCCCCACAGTTCCGGGCGCGGCCCGCTGGTGGTCTTCGGGGGCGACATCTTCGACGCGCGGACCGTGACCAAGGTGCACACCACCGCCGTCGATGCCTTCGGCGGCTACCCCGGTCCCATCGGACGGATTGACCGCACCGAGACGGCGGCCCACGTCCGCTTCTTCGCCACGCCGGAGCAGCGCCAGACCTACGCGCCGGATAGCCTGAAGGCCCGCGTGGACATCCTGTACGCCTACGCGGGCTGGCGCGGCGAGGGGTACGCCGGGGCGCGGGCAGAAGCAGACGGCATTGTGATCGCCGCCCTGGGCACCGGCAACCTGCCGGCCGAACTGCTGCCGCTGATCGCCAAGACCCGGCAGCCCGTGATCATCGCCACCCGCACCCACGCCGGCCCGGTGCTGCCGGTGTACGGCTACGCGGGCGGCGGCGCGACGCTGGTGCAGGCGGGGGCCATTCCCGCCAGTTTCCTCAACGCGCACAAGGCCCGCATCCTGCTGCTGACGCTGCTGGGATCGGGCCTGGGCAAGGAGGAGATCCGGCGGATCTTCGGCGAGGCGGGGTTTTAGCTTGGGCTCAGGACGCGGGCGGCATGCGAATCAGGCCCGCGCTGTTGGCCCCGGCCAGCAGCAGAAGCACGCCAATACCAGCGCGCGAATCCGCAGCAGGACGGGTTGCGTCAGGGTGAGGACGGCGCAGCGTTCAGATGCTGCGCCGTCCCCGTAGTTGAACCCCCTACTCCAGATCCAGCCGGACCAGGAAGCGGCCGCATGACGGGCATTTCACGGGCGGCAGCTTGCCCAGCGCGGCCTTCTGCTGCACGTTGACGGGCAACACCACGTTGCAGCCGGTGCAGCGCCCGCCCCGGATCTCCACCACGCCCAGCCCCTTCTTGGCCTTGCGGATCATGTCGTACTCGCGCACGGTGCGGGCGTCCAGGTCACGGACCAGTCCGGCGCGTTCCTGGCGGTCCGCCTCGCCCTGGGCACGCAGGTTCTCGATGCGGGCCTCGTCCTTTTCTTCCATGCCGTTCAGGCTGGGACGCAGGGCGCGGTGCTGGGCGCGCAGGTCGGCGGCGCGTTCGTTCAGCTCGCGCTGGCGCTCCCGCAGCGGCACGAGATCCTCTTCCATCTCGTCGGCGCGTTCACCAAGCTGCTGGATGCGGCTGCCGTACTGGCTCTGGGCGCGGGCGTCGAAGGCGTTCTTCTCCTGCTCCTCGGCGGCGCGGGCCATCTGTTCGCGGGTGCCGCTCAGGTCCTGTTCCTGCTGGCGCGCGCGCCGGTCCACGCCTTCCAGGGTGATCTCAGTGTCTTCCAGCTCGTTGTTGAGGCGTTCCTGTTCGGCGCGGGCGGCCCGCAGGTCATCGGGAAAATTCTGTTCCTCGTCGCGCAGACGGTCAAGGCCCAGGTCAAGTTCCTGGACACGGTGCAGGCGGCGCAGGGGGGAAAGATCAGTCATCACCCGCCAGTGTACCTCCCAATTGCCGGGGCCGACTCCGGACCGGCAAGAAAACGTGACGTTGGCATGGGCAACGCACCGGCTGGAGCCTCTCCCGTCTGCAAGACTGGCCTGTGCGGGCCTGGTCACCCCGGCGGCCATCTGGCCCCGCGCACAGGCGTACGCTGCGTTCATGTTCTCGCGCCCCGGACGCTCCGTCCCCGCCCACGATCCCGACGCGCCCCGGCCCAAACGCGATCCCCGGCAACTGGTACGGTTGCTGGCCTATGCCCGGCCTTACCGGGTCATCTTCATCATCGGCATGCTGGCCACCCTGGTCTCCAGCGGTCTGAGCCTGGTGTTTCCGCTGCTGTTCGGACGGCTGATCGACGCCTCGTTCCTGAAGGTGGGCAGCACCGACACCGGGCCGCTGGACCGCACGGTGCTGCTGCTGCTGGGCATCTTTGCGCTGTCGGCGCTGTTCGGGGCGGCGCAGTCGTACCTGCTGTCGCGGGTGGGGGCGGGCGTGGTGGCTGATCTGCGCCGCGCGCTGTTCTCGCACCTGCTGACCCTGTCGCCGCGCTTTTTCGGGGACCACAAGACCGGCGACCTGACCAGCCGCCTGACCGCCGACGTGGGCACGGTGCAGACTGTGACCAGCACGGCGCTGGCGCAGCTTGCGGCGCAGTCGGTCAGCCTGATCGGGGCCGTGATTCTGCTGATCCTGACCAGCGCCCGCCTGAGCCTGCTGACCCTGGCAGTGATTCCGCTGATCATCGGCACGGCCATCTTCATTGGGCGGCGCATCCGCAAGGTCAGCCGTGAGGTGCAAGACGCCGTGGCCGCCGCCAATGCCAGCGCCGAAGAGGCCATCAGCGGCGTGCGTGTGGTGCAGAGTTTCACCGCCGAGAACGTGGAACGGGGCCGCTACGGTCAGGGCATCCTGGTCAGCTTTCTGGCTGCGCTGCGCCGCGCCCGGTTGCAGGCGCTGATGGGCGGCGTCATGAGCTTCCTGACCTTTGGGGCGCTGGCGGTGGTGTTGTGGTACGGCGGGCGGCAGGTGATGAACGGCAGCATGACGCCCGGCAATCTGGTCACCTTCCTGATCTACGCCCTGCAGGTGGGCGGCACAGTGGCCGCGCTGACCGGCATCTTCAACCAGTTTCAGGAGGCGCTGGGGGCCTCGGGCCGGATCTTTGAGCTGCTGGACGAGCGCAGCGACTTGCCCGCGTCTGCCGCGCCGCTACCGCTGGCCCGCGCCGAGGGCCGGGTGGAGTTCCGCGATGTGAGCTTCACCTACGACGGCCAGTCCGCCTTCGAGGGTGCGGCGGTGCTGCGGCACATCAATGTGGACGTGCCCGCTGGTCAGGTGGTCGCGCTCGTCGGCCCCAGCGGCGCGGGCAAGACCACCTTTGTCAACCTGATCCCGCGCTTCTGGGATGTGACCGGCGGGTCCCTGCGCGTGGACGGGCACGACGTCCGTGGGTACCCGCTGGCGGACCTGCGGGCGCAGGTCGGGCTGGTGCCGCAGGAGACGCTGCTGTTCTCCGGCACCGTGCGCGAGAACATCCTGTACGGTCGCCCCGACGCCTTACCGCAGGACGTCGAGGCTGCCGCAACTGCCGCCCATGCCCACGACTTCATCCGCGCCTTTGAACACGGCTATGAGACCGTGGTGGGCGAGCGCGGCGTCAAGCTGTCGGGCGGGCAGCGCCAGCGCGTTGCCATTGCCCGCGCCATTCTCAAGGATCCCCGCATCCTGATTCTGGACGAAGCCACCAGCGCCCTGGACAACGAATCCGAAGCGCTGGTGCAGGCTGCCCTGGAACGGCTGATGCAGCACCGCACCACCTTCGTGATCGCCCACCGCCTGAGTACCATCCGCAACGCGGACCGCATCCTGGTGATGAACGCCGGGGAGATGGTGGAGGACGGCACCCACGCGGAGCTGCTGGCTCAAGGCGGGCTGTACCGTGACCTGTACGAGCTGCAATTCCGCCGCGAGCAGGAGGCGCAGGCCAAACTGGTCTAGGACAGGTATGGCTCAGGGCTGGGTGGCCCGGTGCCGGCGCTTCCAGGCTGGGGCTTGCACGTTGTGAAGGGGGATGGTACTATCCTTCTCGCGCCGGAAACGGCCCGCCACCTTGCGCCCCGACGCTTTTTTCGGGTGCAGGATCACAGAAAGACCCTGTTCGGCAGTAGCTCAGTGGCAGAGCGTTCGACTGTTAATCGAATGGTCGTAGGTTCGACCCCTACCTGCCGAGCCACAAGAAAAGCCCCCGCCTCAAGTGCGGGGGCTTTTGCTGCTGTGAGGGTCTAGCGGTTGCGGTACTGCGGCAGGTTCTTCCAGGGCTCGAAAATGTTCATAGACAGCGACTGTGCGCCCACTGCGGCGGTGGTCTTCACCCAGGGGGAATAAGAAACCGGCGCTGTTGTGGCGGCATAGGTTGTTTTGACACCAGGGTCAATCTCAGTGTTAAGCACAGACCAGCCCTTCTTGAGGGTGATGGTGGTGTCTATCTGACCCAGGCCAAGGCAGTCGCCCTTGTACTTGAAGGTAATATCCATATTGGAGAACCACCACGACTTGAAATGGGTGGCGCTCGCTTTGGTTGCTGTGAGTTGAGCGATGATCATGTCATCCTTGTCTGTCCGCAAGAAGTTGATTGGATAGACCCGGAGATCGGCTGGGGCGTCAGTGACGACGTCCTTACACAGTCCAAAAACGCTTGCATTGGGATCTCTAACCGAGAACAGCAGGTTCGCTTTCGCGCTTGTCATAGCTGCTGTGTTTGGTAAGTTCAGATCAAATTTGCCTGTGGCATCCACCGGGGCGGGAATTTCGAGTTCTCGTTTGTTCACGCTGCTGGCCTCGCCCGCCGTGAACGGTGTTATTTGCCCCTTGATCAACGCAATCTGTCCGTTCGGAACAGGTTCCGCGGGCTTTGGATCCGGCTGGGGTTCAGGTGTCACGGTGCCGCCCCCGCAGGCGCTCAGCAGCAGACTCAGGCCGATGACGGCGGCGAAAGAGGCGGCGGGCCGTTTCAGGTTGGTTTGATTGAACATGCTCCATAGCCTGACACCTCGGCTGGCGAAAGGAATCCCGCTTGCATTCAGGCTGCCCGTGCGTTTCTCTCACTGTTGAATCAGGACAGGTGGATCAGAAACAGGGCAATCAGAAACAGAGCAGGGAAGAGGCGGCCCCTCTCCCTGCCCTGTCCCCGGTGAGGCGTCAGATGGACTGCACGCTGAACTTCAGGCCCAGTTCCTGCACCTCGGTGTTGGGATCACGTCCGGCCACCAGGGCGTAGGCGGCGCGCTCCGGGGTCAGGTAGGTGTCCATGACGCGTTTGAGGTCCGCTGCGGTGACCGCCAGCAGCCGCGCCTTATAGGCCTCCTGCACGTCCGGCGTGAAGCCCGCCTGATCACCGAAGAAGCGCAGGCGGCCCACGGTGTCCGGGCTGGTCAGCGGGTCCAGGGTCTTGCTGGCCGACAGGACCGCCTCGGTGATTTCGCGCTGGCCCGGCGCGGTGTTCAGAAAGGCGCGGGCGTCGCGGAACACCCGGTAGGTGCGGGCAATATGGGGGTCGCGGTAGCTGGACATGGCGAACACGCCCTCGCGCGGGTCAAACGACGCGTTGCCGCCGTATGCGCCGCCCTTCTCGCGGAGCTCCTTGAGCAGGTACTCGCTTCTCAGCAGGCGGGCCAGCACCAGCAGCGCCGGGCTGTTGGGGTGGGTGTACGGCACCGTCTCGAAGGCCACCGCGTTGAACGCCACCGGCGAATCGGTCACGCGCGCCTGCGGGCCGCCGTCATGCAACTGCGGCTGCGGGCGGCCGACTGCGGCGTCCCCGGTGAACAGGGTCGTCAGCGGCATCAGGTCCAGCGTCAGGTCGTCCTCGGTGGCGGTCAGGCACAGCACCGGCTGGCCGGAAAGCAGCAGCGTATGGATGCGCCCGAAGCGTTCCAGCAGGTCGTCCAGACCGCCGTCTTCCACGATCTGCTTGAGGCGTCCCAGTCCGCTCAGGCCGCCCCAGGTTTCGCCGATGGCGGCGGCGGGGCTGACCTGCGCGGCGGCCAGACGCTCGGCATACGCGTTGCCGGAATTGACCACGCTGGCCTTGAGCCCGGCCAGACGCTGCTTGAGCAGTTGCTCCAGCCGCTCGCAGGTGAATTCGGGGGCAGAGATGATGTCGCGCATCACTTCCACCAGCGCCGCGCCGTTGCGGGCCAGCGCCTTGCCGCTGAACGACACGGCCAGCCGCAGCCGGTGCAGGTCATCCGGGCGCACGCCGCTGCTGGCGCTGGCGCTGACGCCGCCGGTCACAGCCTCGATGCGGCGGCTTAGGGCCACGTAATCCTGGCCTGCCGCGCCGCTCTTGGTCACGGCGAAGGTGTACAGGGGCAGCACGTCCAGCAGGTCGTCCGGCAGTTCCGGCAGTCTTACCTGCACGTCCAGGTACGTCAGGCCGCCGGTGGGCTGCGGCACGCGGGCAATCACGGCGCGGCCCGCCTGCTCGGTGCTGTACGGCACCGGGGGAATGCTGGCCGGCACATCGGACAGGGCCAGCGTCGGCAGCACGTTGGGGTCACTCTCCTGCGCCTGCAATTCCTTGAGCCGCAGGCTCTCGGCCACGATGCGGGCGCGGTCCTCGTCGCTGAAGTTGGCACTGAGGCGCCCCACCAGCTCGCGCTCCTGCTCGGCCATGTGGGTGACCAGTTCGGGATCGGGGGCCAGTTCCAGCGTGACGCGGTGGGGGTTGTCCAGCAGTTCACGCTGCAGCATCGGCTCGAACACCTGACCCGCCGTCAGGTCGGCCCGCAGCCGCTCCAGCTGGGTGTCCAGCCGCAGCCCGGTCAGCGGGTCGCCGCCGTATAGCCACGGCCCCAGCAGGCGGAACATCACGCCCAGCGCGTAGGGAAAGCCGGAGTTGCTGACCTCCTTTTGCCCGATCTCGAACTGGTGCAGGCTGCTCTCGATCAGCGCGGGGTCAATGCCCGCGTCCACGATGGCCTTGAGGGTGTCCAGCACCAGCGCCTGAACCTCCTCGACTTTGCCCGCGCCCAGCCCCTTGAGGCCCACCGCGAAGGCCCCCTCGCGGAACGAGTCGCGGTAGCCGGTCAGGTCCGCCAGGGCGCTGCCCAGGCTCGAGTCGATCAGCGGGCGGGTCAGCGGCGCACCGGCGTTGCCCAGCAGCACATCGCTCAGGACGCTCCAGCGCAGGTTGGCGTCGGCGTCGTTGCTCAATCCCAGCTTCCACATCACGCTGACCTGGGTGCCGCGCTCGGTGTCGCTGCCGGGGTAGGTCACGCGCTCCTGGCGCGGTTCAGTGAACGGCGTCTGATCGGGAATGCTCACGTCCAGCGTCTGGGCCTGGAAGCGCGACATCACGTGCGACTCGATCTCGTCCAGGATGCGCGGGAGGGGCAGCTTGCCGTAGGTGTAGAAAAAGGCGTTGCTGGGGTGGTAATGCGCGGCGTGAAAGGCCCGCAGGTTGTCGTAGGTCAGTGCCGGAATGTCGCTGGGCGCCCCGCCGGAATTGTTGGCGTAGGTCAGGTCCGGAAACAGCGCCTTGCCGAAGGCCCGCCACATCACCGCGCCGGGAGCGGCCATGGCCCCCTTCATCT
Organism: Deinococcus aerolatus; assembly: GCF_014647055.1. Taxonomy (NCBI): domain Bacteria; kingdom Thermotogati; phylum Deinococcota; class Deinococci; order Deinococcales; family Deinococcaceae; genus Deinococcus; species Deinococcus aerolatus. The sequence goes on from NZ_BMOL01000004.1 coordinate 188,993, forward strand.
CGTTGTAGACCACGCCCTGCAATTTCAGCTCGGTGCTGGGATCGTCGGGCGTCTCGAACTCGAAGCGGTGGCCGTCCTGCCGGAAGCTCTCGTAGCGCATCAGCGGGAAAAAGGTGGCGTCCAGATACACGCCCAGCAGATTGAAATAATCCTTCTCGTTGCGGGTGGAAAACGGATAGGTGGTCCAGTCGTTGCTGGTCATCGCGTTCATGAAGGTGTTCAGGCTGCGCGGCAGCATGGCAAAAAACGGGTCCGGGACCGGGTACTTCTGGCTGCCCATCAGGACAATGTGTTCCAGGATATGCGCCACGCCGGTGCTGTCGCGCGGCACGGTGGGAAAGGTTACGCCAAAGGCGCTGTTGTCGTCATCGCGGACCACGTGGGCATGCCGCGCCCCGTTCTCATGGGTCAGCAGGACCAGCCAGCCCTGCATTTCGGGCAGCTCTTCAACGCGGTTAACGGTGTAACGGCCCAGACGGTCACCCACGCCGGGCAGGCTGGGCAGAGTGGAAGCAGCAGTGGTCATGCCAGGGATTTTAGAGCATGGGGCGGCACAGACCGTGGCTCACGCGCCCAAGTGCGCTGCGCACTCCGGGCCAGGGCCGTCCCCTCAGAGGCGCACGACACGCGGATGAAGGTCCAGCGCAAGGTGGCCCAGCAGGGCCTGAAAGTAGGCGAATGGATGCTTGCGGCTCTTGGTGCCCAGCGTCACCAGGACTCTGCACCCAGGGGTGGCGAGCGGCGCGAACCGGGCGATCACCCCGGCCGCCGGATCAAACAGGTGCAGAGCCGCGTCGGCCTCCCGGAAGAAGCGCTTCAGCCACCGCAGATGCGTGCTGGACAGCGTGAGGCCCGCCCCGGATGCTTCTGACGCAGCCCCCGGACAAAGGCCGAGACTGTCGCCTGCGCCGTGGCCGGAGCGCTCAGAAACGTTCCGGTTTCCACCAGCCCAAACAGCGGCCCGGCCACGATGAAGACCACCCGGCCGTGGGCTGTTCCCGCTTCCCTGGCGACGCAGGCCCGCAAGGCCGCACTCGTCCCGCCCACCCCGACGCCTGCCAGGGCAGCCCGGATGGGCGGAAAGACCCCCAGGAAAGAAAGACCCCCAGGAAAGGAAGTCCTCATCGCGTCCGATCAATGGCAATGCGGTGCTGAGGCCGCCCGTGTGTGGATGTGGGTCTGGCAGCCGAGGGTAGAGCGAAAACCGAGGGGCCAGCGTCGGGGCGGTCCCGGTGGGATCCAGAACTCCGGTGCCTTCCCACCCGCCGTCTCCTGGCACATCACGGCAAACTCACCGGACTGCCACGGCGCGGCGCGTAAACTGACAGACATGAAGCGAGTTCGCACAACGTGGCCCGCCCTGGCCCTGGCGCTGAGCCTCGCCGTGGCCGGATGCGGTCAGCCGGTCACCGGCACCTCCACCAGCAGCGGCCGGGACATCCTGTATTTTGCCGACAATGCCGCCGGGTTGCCCGTGATGTATCAGGGCGAGTCCTATACCGCCAACCTGAGCGTCTCCGGCGGCGCGGGGCCGTACAGCATGAGGGTCACGAGCGGCACCTTGCCCCCCGGCGTCAAGCTCAATGGGCAGCAGCTGAGCGGTACGCCCACCACCACCGGCACCTACCGGTTCACGCTGGAAGTGACCGACTCCACCCTCAGCACCCGTGCCAAGGAATACACGGTCAACGTGAACACCCTGCCGCCCCTGTCACTGGCCCCCAAACTGCCCTCGGGCGAGATTCGCGGCGAGACGCGCATTCCGGTGAACATCACCGCGCCCCGGAACGTGCGGGCCGCCCGGCTGAACTGGGAACTGCCCACAGGCGTGACCGTAACCCGCGTGCAGGCCTCCGAGCAGAGCGGCGTGCTGTTCTGGCAGCAGCAGGGCCAGGTGCTGACGGTGGACCTGGGCTTCAAGACCGTACCGCGCAACGGCGTGCAGGTGGCCCTGATCAGCGTTAAGCCGGCCAAGCCCGCCACGCTGAACGCCACCAGGCTGGGTTATGAGGCCCGCGACGGGACCGGCAAGCTGCTGGCCGGCCGGACCATGGCCGGCACCGTCATGACCGAAACGCCCAAAGCGGCTGAGGCCCAGGAGGACGCGAAGCCGTCCGGGGCAGCCGAAACAGCTCCCACCCCGGCCCCGGCGCAAACGACACCGGCGGATACGGCCCCTACTCCGACCCCCCCGACGGAGACAACGCCGACACCACCCCAGACCCCCCCCATCGACGTGCCCGGTGCACCTCCAGGGCAGGTTATCGAGCCCCCCAAGCCGCCCAACCCGGCTCCACCCGGTGCGTTCCTGAACAGGGAGGGACCGCTGTGATGCGCCGCAGGGTACTGCTGGCCGCCCTTCTTGCGGGCACGGCATGGGCCACCACCGCGCCGCCGCTGACGCTGGCGCATCAGGTCAAGAAGGCCGAAGTCATTGTGCGCGGCACGCTGGGCGCGGCGGTCAGCGTCAAGGAGGGCGAGGTCACGTATCTGGCCTACCCGCTAACGGTGGCCGAGACCATCACCGGCGACGCCGCCCGCCTGCCCCAGAACGACGGCAAGCCCGCGTTGTTCTTTCTTCAGGGCCTGGCAGATCTGCCGGAACTGAAGAGTGGACAGGAAGTCTTTGCGCTGCTGTATATCCGCAAGCAGGACAGCCCGCTGGTGGGCTTCAACCAGGGACTGTACCCGGTCACTGACGGTAAGGTTGCGGTGGGCGATGCCAAAATGCCAATCACCGATCCTGCAAGGCTACGGGACGCCATCCGCGCCGCGCTGGAGGCCAAATGAAGCGCCTGAACTGTCTGCGTTCCCTGGGAATCGTGCTGCTGGGTGCCGCCCTGGGCGTGGCCGACGCCGCTAGCGTCAAGCTGCAGCCGCAGGGCGAGGCCCTGACCCGCGCCGTGCAGGCGGCCCTGGGCGCGATCAGCACGAAAGAACTGCCGGTCACGCTGGACAGCGGCAGCGGCACCGTGCTGACCCTGGGCGGCGCGGGCAGCAGCGCCGCGCCGTTTAACCCCGACGTGGCGGCCCGCGTGGTCACGGTGGCCGGGGCGCGGCGCATCGAGTTCAATCCGGCTGGCCCGCTGCCATTGGAGCAGGCCGTGCAGCAGGAACTGGCCCGTGAGCTGGGTTTCAAGGAGTGGACCGCCGAGGCGGCCCGCACCCGCCTGAGCGGCGCGGACCTGAACGGCGACGGCAAGATTGACCTGAAAGACTTGGCGATCCTGATGGAGAACTACGGCAAGGCCAACTCGGTGGGTGACCTGAACCAGGACCGCAAGGTGGACGACGCGGACCTGCGGATCTTCAGCAGTCAGTACAAGCCCACGCCGGAGCCGGAGCCAGTGCCCGCCCAGGAGAAGCCAGCTGAGACGAAGCCGGGCGACGCGGAGAAGCCCGGCACCACGCCCACGCCGGTGGCTCCTGGCACGACACCGCCCACGACGCCTCCGGCCACGCCGCCAGCGGACCCGGCCCCTGTCACGCCACCCGCCCCGTTCCCTCCCGTGCCAACTCCGCCCACTGACCCGGCGCCGCCGAAGCAGCCTTAAGGCTGCTGGAGTGCGGGGGTTAGCTAGGGGTTGAGTCCAGCGCCCCCTATGCTCCGCATTCAACTGCTCCGCCTCTGCCATGAGCAGTGCCAGGATATTGCAGAACATAAAAAGCGCCCCAGCCGAAGCGGGGCGCTGATGTTCGTGGTTTGTTTCTTACTCCAGCACAGCCTCGTGGGTGATTTCCACGTTGCCCTGCATGACTTTGCTCAGGGGGCATGACTGGGCGGCCTGGGCCACGTGCTTGTCGAATTCGGCCTGATCGATGTTGCCCACCTTGCCGCGCACGTTCAGGCGCATGGCGCTGACCTTGAAGCCTGCGCCGTCCTTGACCATCTCGCAGGTGGCCTCGGTCCGCACGTCCTGCGGATCATGGCCGTGCCCGGCCAGAATGGCACACAGCTGCATGGTAAAGCAGCCCGCGTGCGCGGCGGCCAGCAGCTCTTCCGGGTTGGTGCCGGTGCCGTTCTCGAAGCGCGTGCCGAACGAATACTGCGCGTCCTTGACCGTGCCGCTCTCGGTGCTGATGTTGCCCTTGCCACCCTTGAGGTCGCCCATCCACTGGGCATTCGCCTTTCTCGCAATATCTGCCATGCGCCCAGTCTGCCGTGCCCAGGTGTGTGGCCGTGATGACGCGGGTTCACGCACGCTTTATGGCGGCGCTACACTCCGGGCCATGAATTCCCAGGAATGGATGGTGCCGGGCGCGCCGGTCAGCGGGTACGTCTGGCCAGCATCAAACCCACGCGGCGCGGTGCTGCTCTCGCACGGGGTCGGCGAGTACGCCGCCCGCTACGTGGAGCACTACCACGCCCTGATTCCCACGTTGACCGGCAACGGCTTTACCGTGTACGCCTACGATCAGCGCGGCCACGGCCATTCGCAGGGGCCGCGCGCGGTGGTGGACCTGAACGTGCTGGTACAGGACCATCTCAAGGCCCGTCAGGCGCTGCGTGAGCGTTCCGGCGACGACGCCGCGCTGCCGCTGTTTGCCTTCGGCCACAGCATGGGGGGGTTGGTCACGGCAGCCAGCGCGTCGCGTGATCCGCGCGGGCTGGCTGGGGTAATTCTGTCCAGCCCGGCATTGCTGGTGGGCCAAAAGGAGCCGGCGCTGCTCCGGAGGCTGGCGCCGCTGCTGGCCAGGGTGGCCCCTGCCGCCCCGGTCAGCGATCTGGACACGGACGGTCTGTCGCGCCTGACCGGGGAAGTGGCTGCCTACAAGGCCGACGAGTTGATCTACCACGGCAAGGTGCGTGCCCTGACCGCCGCCACCATGCTGGGCCTGAGCGGGCGTTTGTGGGCCGGGTACCCCGGCTGGACGCTGCCCACGCTGGTCACTCACGGCTCGGCGGATACCATCACCAATCCGGCGGGCAGCCAGCGTTTTTTCGACACGATTGCCAGTCCAGACAAGACCCTGATCATGCAGGAAGGCGGCTACCACGAACTGCTGAACGATGAGCCGCGCGATGACATCCGGGCGGCGCTGGTGGCGTGGCTGCTGCAACGCTCCTGAGCCGCAGGGATGGGGGCGGCTTCAGACCTCGCCCCCGCTGTCTTGTCCCGCCTTGGCTGTGTTTCAGGTGCGGCGTGTGCCGTGCGCTCAGTGGCTTGCTGCTTCCTTCTTCGCGGGCCTCAGGTGCAGCGCAGCCACGATGATCCCCCCCAGCAGGAGACCCACCAGGGCAGACCCCAGCGTGTCCACCAGCCACTCCACCACGCCCTCTGCAAAGGGGATGGCGTGGCCCGCCGCCAGCGCCAGATCGTGCAGGGTGTGGGCGGGCCAGGTCAGCCCGAACTTGTCCAGACCGTCGATGATGATGTGGCCGCCCACCCACAGCATGGCCGCCGTGCCGATCACCGACAGCGCCGACATGACCATGGGCATGCCCTTGACCAGCCCGCGCCCGATGGCCTGCGCCACACCCGAACCGCTTTGGGCCAGCTTCAGGCCAAAATCGTCAGTTTTCACGATCAGGCCCACCACGCCGTAGACCAGCGCCGTGATCATCAGGGCCACCAGCACCAGAATCAGGGCACGTGAGAACAGGGGCTGCGTGGCCACCTCGGCCAGCGAGATCGCCATGATCTCCGCCGACAGGATGAAATCGGTGCGGATCGCGCCCGCGACCATCTTTTCCTCATGGGCGGTGCTGGTCAGCTTGATGACCTGCTCGGCACCGTCCTCGTGGTGGCCCCAGATCGCCTCGTAGACCTTTTCAGCCCCCTCGAAACACAGGTATGCCCCGCCCAGCATCAGCAGCGGATTGAGTGCCCACGGCAGAAACTGGCTCAGCAGCAGCGCGGCGGGCAGGATAAACACGATCTTGTTCTTCAGCGAGCCCTTGGCGATGCGCCAGATGATGGGAAGCTCGCGTTCGGGGGTAAAGCCGGTCACGTAGCGCGGCGTCACCGCCGTGTCATCCACCACGATGCCCATGGCCTTGACGCCCGCCCGGCCCGCTGCCGCACCGATGTCGTCCACTGAGGCGGCGGCCAGTTTGGCCAGGGCCGCCACGTCGTCCAGCAGGGCCACCAGGCCGCTCATGGCAGGCACCTCAGGCACGGCGCTTCGGTGGTGGCGGAAAGAAGACAGGCGCTCATCAGTTCGCCGACCTTATCAAGGATGGGGCCGCTGACGGCTGCCGGAACAACCCACGCTGTCCCCATTCCCCTTATGGAATCCTTCTGGAACAAGCTGAAACCGATGCGGGGCATCCTGGCGGCCTTCGTCCTGAGCGGCGCCAACGGCTGCATGCACATGCTGCTCTCTCAGGTCCACCCTGCTGTTTCTGTGCACGCTGGTGGGGTACGCGCGCTGGCTGCCAGCCGGACCAACATCCTCCGAGAGCATGAGAAAGAGGCCATTCCCCTGCAGCTGCCCTCATCCCGAATCTAAGAATATTGTATACAATATCCATATGACCCTTTCCGAACAGCCCACGCCTGCCGCTTTCGCGCGGCCCGTGCTGGTGCGTGATGGGGTGTACGAGCATCTGCGCCGCGCTGTGCTGGACGGCGAGATCGCTCCCGGTGGGCGCATTGGTGAGGTGGAACTGGGCGAGCGCCTGGGCGTGTCCCGCACCCCCATTCGGGAAGCGATCATGCGCCTGACCCAGGATGGCCTGCTGGTGGCCGAGGCCAACAAGGGCGTGCGTGTCCGCACCGTCACGGCCCAGGAGGCGCGGGACACCTACACCGTGCGTGAGGAACTCGACGGTCTGGCCGCCGCCCTGGCCGCCGCCGCCCACAGCCCTGCCGATGCTGCAACATTGCGGGCCGCGCTGGACGCTGTGAACGCCTCGCAGTCGCAGGATTACCGCCAGCAGACCCGTCTGGACCTCCAGTTCCACCGCGCCATTACCGTGGCCGCCCACAACGCCACACTGAGCGATCTGGCACGCGATCTGGAGCAGCGCGTGGCTTTAATCAAGCACCAGACCCGCACCTACAACGCCCACCCCGACACGGCGGCCCAGCACGCCGCGATCCTCCGTGCCGTGCTGGACCGCGACGCGGGGGCCGCCCGCGAGGCTGCCCGCCTGCATGTCCGCACCTTCGGCACGCTGGTGATGCAAGAACTGGGGGCCGGTGCCTGAGCGCCCTTTCTCTTTGTCCCTTCTTCTTTTTGTCCCTTTTCCTCTAGAACTTCAGACCTCCCAAGGAGTTTTCCATGATTGACCAGATCTACCGCAAGGCCGTCCTGACCGTTTCGGGGCAGAAGTTCGTGGAAAACATCGTCCGCAAGCAGGGCTGGGGCCTGGCGCAGCGCTTCGTGGCCGGGGAAGAGGTCGACGGCGCGATTGCCGCCGTGAAAGAGCTTCAGACCGAGGGGATCCTGGGCAACCTCGATCTGCTGGGCGAGTTCGTGGCCTCGCCGGACAAGGCCAATGAGTTTGCCGACAAGGTGTTGCACCTGCTGGACGCCGCGCACGCCGCCGGCATCATGCCCTACGCCAGCGTCAAGCTGTCCGCCGTGGGCCAGGGTCAGACGGTGGACGGCCAGGATCTGGGCCTGACCAACGCCCGCCGGATTGTGGGCAAGGCCAAAGGGTACGGCGGTTTTATCTGCCTGGACATGGAAGACCACCCGCGTGTGGACCAGACCCTGTCCCAGTTTCGCACGCTGGCGCAGGAGTTCGGGACCCAGCACGTCGGCACGGTGCTTCAGAGCTACCTGTACCGCACCGAGGCCGACCGCGCCAGCCTGGATGACCTGAAGCCCAACCTGCGCATCGTCAAGGGCGCGTACCTGGAACCCGAGAGCGTCGCCATGCCCGACAAGGCCGATGTGGACGCCAGTTACCGCAAGCTGGTCTACGCGCACATGGCCGCCGGCAACTATGTGAACGTGGCGACCCACGACGAGAGCATCATTGAGGACGTCAAGCACTATGCGCTGGCGCACGGCATCGAGAAGGACGCCTACGAATTTCAGATGCTGTACGGCGTGCGCCGTGACCTGCAGCGCGAACTGGCGGCGGCGGGCTACCGGGTCCGCGCCTACATCCCCTACGGGCGCGACTGGTACCCGTACTTCTCGCGCCGGATTGCCGAGCGTCCCGCCAATGTGATGTTCGTTCTGCGCGGCATGCTTAAGGGCTAGCTCCCGCCCGGTTGCCCGCCCACTCCACTTACTTCACACCCGATCAAGGAGACTCCCATGCTTAAGATTCAGGACTACCGCCCCCAGCCCTTCATCGACTTTACCCAGCCCGAGAATGTGCAGGCGTATCAGGCGGCCCTCAAGAAGGTGCGTGCCGAACTGCTGGGCAAGCATTACCCGCTGGTGATCAACGGCGAGCGCGTGGACACCGCTGAGAAACTGGAATCCATTAACCCCTGCGACACCTCCGAGGTGGTGGGCACCACGGCAAAGGCCACCACCGAGGACGCCGAACGCGCCCTGGACGGGGCCTGGAAGGCCTTCGAGACCTGGAAGACCTGGGACATGGACGCCCGCGCCCGCATTCTCCTGAAGGCCTCGGCCCTGCTCAAGGCCCGCCGCCTGGAAGCCTGCGCCCTGATGAGCATCGAGGTGGGCAAGAACTACGCCGAGGCCGATGTGGAAGTGGCCGAGGCCATCGACTTCCTGGAGTACTACGCCCGCAGCGCCATGAAGTACGCCGGTTTCGGCGCCCATGAAACCACTTGGTTCGAGGGCGAGGAAAACGGCCTGATGTCGCTGCCCCTCGGCGTGGGCGTCTCCATCTCGCCGTGGAACTTTCCCTGTGCCATCTTCCTGGGCATGCTGGCCGCCCCCATCGTGGCGGGCAACTGCGTGATCGCCAAGCCTGCCGAGGACGCGGGCCTGATCGCCGGTTTCATCGCCGACATCATGTACGAGGCCGGTCTGCCCGCCGGGGTGCTGCAGTTCCTGCCCGCCGTCGGCAAGGACGTGGGCGAGTACCTGACCACGCACGCCAGAACCCGCTTTATCACCTTCACCGGCAGCCGCGCCGTGGGCCTGCACATCAACGAGGTGGCCGCCAAGGTGCAGCCCGGCCAGAAGTGGATCAAGAAGGTCGTGCTGGAACTGGGCGGCAAGGACGGCATGATCGTGGACGAGACCGCCGATCTGGACGTGGCGGTCACCGCCGCCGTGCAGGGGGCCTTCGGCTTCAACGGTCAGAAGTGTAGCGCCATGAGCCGCCTGATCGTGGTGGACGCCGTGTACGACGATGTGGTGAACGGCTTCGTCGAGCGTGCGAGCAGGCTGAAGATGGGCACCGGTGAGGAGAATGCCAACGTGACCGCCGTGGTCAACCAGATGTCCTTCGACAAGGTCAAGGGCTACCTGGACCTCGCGCCGCAGGAAGGCAAGGTGCTGCTGGGCGGCGAGGCCCCCGGCGAGTGCGGCGGCAAGACGGGCCACTACGTCCAGGCCACCATCGTGGGCGACGTGAAGCGGGGCGCGCGGCTGGCGCAGGAGGAAATCTTCGGGCCGGTGGTGGCCGTGATCCGCGCGAAGAACTGGCAGGACGCCCTCGACATCGCCAACTCCACCGAGTACGGCCTGACCGGCGGCGTGTGCAGCCGGGACCGTGCGCGGCTCGAGCAGGCCCGCCAGGAGTTCGAGGTGGGCAACCTGTACTTCAACCGCAAGATCACCGGGGCCATCGTGGGCGTGCAGCCCTTCGGCGGCTACAACATGAGCGGCACCGACAGCAAGGCGGGCGGCCCGGACTACCTGGCGAACTTCATGCAGCTCAAGACCGTCACCGAGCGCTGGTAAGCCGCGATCATCCAGGCCCTCCCTTTACCGGGAGGGCTTTTTTTTGGGCCTCGGCCAGCAGCGTGTCTACCATCATTGCCCCGCCCAGAATCGCTGGAATGCCGCCGCCGGGATGCACGCCGGTGCCCACCTGCCACAGCCGGGTTGTCAGGCGGTGGGGCTGGGGGTGAAGTGGGCCACCGCGCCAGAAGGGGAGGGCTGCGCCGTAGATCGCGCCGCCGGGATGGCCGCCTGCCGCGTAGTGTGCGGGGGTCAGGGCCAGCACGTCGTCGGCAGAGGCCAGCCGCCCCGGCATCCCCAGCGTCCGTTCCACCCGTGCGACCTGGGCGCGCACCCAGGGGTGGTCCAGCCCCAGCGGGCAGGCCGTGGCGGGGGCGGTCAGCAGCACGGCCAGCTTGCGCCCATCGGCATGCACCAGGGCCAGCGTGTCGGGCGGCAGCGCCCCGGCCCGGATGGCAGCGCGAAACGTCTGAAAGTCGGATGGTGGGATGACGGAGGTGGCGGGCAGTGGCGCCGCTTCGGGCAACGCTGCGTAGATTGCCACACCGCTCACCGTGCGTTTTGATCTAAGGGAAACGATGGGCGAGCCGCGCAATGTTGCCAGTCGGTGCGGATCAAGCGCGCTGACGAGGAGATCATACTGAGCCACCTCGCCACCGTTCAGGGTCAGGGTGGCTCCCTTAAGTCCCGTCACCTCTGCGCCTTCCCGCAACTGCACGCCGCGCGCCGTAGCATATTCAATGAGTGTGTCCAGCAGGGCACCCATCCCCGCTACGGGCCGGTACACTTCCGCGCCCACCAGCGCCGGTATCAGGGCGTAGAGGGCCGGCGCATCGGCAGGGGAGAGGCCCGCGTTCAGGGCGTGCGTGCGAATGGCGTGGGCCAGCGCAGGAGGGAGCTTTTGAGCCCGAATCCAGCCCTCGGCGGTGGGATGTGGACCGACCACCCTGAACAGTGCTCGACTGGCCCGCAGAAAAACTGGATCGGTCAGACGCGGCGGCGTGGTCAGCAGCGGGACGATGTGGGGCGCGAGCGGCCCAACCTTGGCGCGATACCCCTCCCAGGCCGCGGACAGCGGGTGCCCCGGCGGCACTGGCAGTGGCACAGCTCCAAACGGGGTGTGGTGAATCCCCAGGCCGCCCGGCAGCGGCTGCAGGGCCAGCGGGTCAGCCTCGCCCAGCCGCCGCAGAAACGCCTGCCACACGCCTGGAAAGGTGAACAGGCTGGGGCCGGTGTCGAAGGCCAGTCCGCCCACCCGCTCGCGGCGCAATTTGCCGCCCGCACGGTCCCGCTCGTAGATGGTGACGCGGTGGCCTCTGCCGGCCAGCAGGGAGGCCAGAGCCAGTCCCGCCAGCCCACCGCCCAGCATGCCGATGTCCAAACCCGAGTTCAGAGGCCCGTCCATAGCCCACGGGCCAGCAGATATACCAGCCCCACCCCTGCCACCGCGCCCACAATCCACGGGGTCACGATGCTCAGCGGGTACAGGCGGGCGGCCCGCACGGGGGTGGGGTCACGCAACAGCGCCAGCGCCATGCCTCCGCAGGTCAGCCACAATGCCAGCGCCGTCAGGGCCGAGACCGGCAGCAGCAGCGCCCCGGCCACGACGAACCACGTCAGCGCGTACAGGGCCGTGCCGCGCACACCCAGCACCGTCGCCACCGTGTGCGTGCCGGCCTCGCGGTCGGCGGGGATGTCCTGTGCGGCGTCGAAGGCGTGCTTGCCCACCGAATAGGCCATCAACGCCAGCAGGGGCCACCACGGTACCGGCGTTCCCAGGGTCAGTGCGGGCAGCGCCAGCGGCAGGGCGTAGGCCACGTTGCTCAGGCCGTCCAGAAACGGGCGGCCCTTCAGGCGCAGCGGCGGCAGGCTGTAGGCCGCGAACAGAGCGGCGGACACTGCCAGCACCGCGGACGCGGCAGGCGGCAGGATGACCGCCAGCCCCAGCAGGCCGGGCAGGTTGATCGCCAGCGTCATGGTCAGCAGCGGGCCACCCTCGGCCACGGTCAGGCGTGCGCCCTGCCAGCCGCCCTTGCGCGAACTGCGGGCGTCCTCCTCGCGGTCCGACAGGTCATTCAGGCCGTAGATCAGCAGGTTGAACGGCAGGGTCAGGTACAGCAGCAGCGCCAGTACGCCGGGGTCCAGCGTGTACAGCCTCCCCGTCAGCCACACGCCCGTGACCAGCGTGCCCACCGTATTGATCCACAGCGCGGGCCGCGACACGACCAGCAGTCGGCGCAGGGGCAGGGTGAGGGGGGAAATCAGGACGCGCGTTCGCATTCGCACCCTGCATTGTAGAAGGGCCGGTATGGGGTGGATGACCCGGCCCAGGAGGGCCGCAAACAGAGAGGCCAGGGCGCACCGAATCTGCGCCCCAGCCTTCAGGCCTGCTGTTGGTCCCTCTGGACCCTGCTGCCGTCGCTCAGGCGTTCAGCTTCTCGGCGTAGTCCCGGCGCAGCTTGGCCACCTTGGGCGCAATCACGGCCGCGCAATACGGCTGGCGCGAGTTGTCGTTGTAGTAGTTCTGGTGGTAGTCCTCGGCCACATGGAACTCGGTGGCGGGCTCTACGCTGGTCACGATGGGCTGCCCAAACACGCCCTGCGCGTCCAGATCGGCCATAACCTCGCGGGTCTCGCGCTCCTGTTCAGGGGTCAGGGGAAACACGGCGCTGCGGTACTGGGTGCCCACGTCCGCGCCCTGCCGGTTCATGGAGGTGGGGTCGTGGGTGGCGAAGAACAGGCCCAGCAGGTCCTTGTAGCTCACCTGCTGCGGGTCAAAGGTCACGCGCACCGCCTCGGCGTGACCGGTTTCGCCGCTGCACACGCTGCGGTAGTCGGGATGGGGCGTGTGGCCGCCGATGTAGCCGCTCTCGATCCTGGTTACGCCGCGCACCTGCTGCATCACGGCCTCGGTGCACCAGAAGCAGCCGCCGGCCAGGATGGCCTGCTGCGGCCCGGTGGTTTCGGGAGTGGGGATTTCACTGGTGGGGGTGGAGGTGGCGTCTGTCATACCCGCATTCTGGCGCGGCGCTTCACCACGAAGCACGGCCCATGGCACGGTTGGGTGTTTAGGGAACGTTGAGGCTGGAAGAGGGAATTGACCCTGACGCCGGGGCCTACCCTGCCAGGAACAGCCGCGCCGCCACCACCAGCACGATCCCGCCGTAGATCCACTTCACGAAGGCGCTGCCGCGCAACATCGCCATGCGGGCGCCCAGGGTGGCGCCCAGGGCGTTGGCCACCCCCATCGGCAGGCCGATCCAGAACACCATCTTGCCGCCGATCAGGAAGAAGATGAAGGCGCCCAGATTGGTGGCGAAATTGATGGTCCGGGCGTTGCCGCTGGCGCCCACCAGATTGAAGCCGGCCAGCGCAAACATGAACATCAGGAAGGTGCCGGTGCCGGGGCCGAGAAAGCCGTCGTAGATCCCGATGATGAACGCGCCGGGCAGGGTCAGGGCCAGGGTGCGGGCGGTCAGACCGGGGTAGCGGTCTTCCAGGCCAAAGTTCTTGTTGACCAGCACCAATGCGCCCACGCCCAGAATCACCACGCCGATCAGGGTGCGGAAGGCGTCGGGATTGACGAATTTCACCAGATACGCGCCCAGGGCGCTGCCGATCAGCGCCAGCGGCACGAGGCGCACGATCAGCTTCAGACTCACATGCCCCTTGCGCCAGTACTGCACGGTGGCGCTGGCGGACCCGAAGATCGCCATCAGCTTGTTCGTCGCCACCACCTGCGCCGGAGACAGCCCCATGAAAAACAGCGTTGGCAAGGTGATGGTGCCGCCGCCGCCCGCCACCGCGTCGATGAATCCGGCCAGAAAGGCGAGGGGCAGGCCGTACAGGAGGACTTCGGGACCGGGCACGGCTCTGGACTGTAGCAGGTCAGGATGGGGGCTGGTCTGCCTGTGCCCCCCCCAGCAGTCGGCGGACCAGTTTGCTCACCACTTGATCGGTGTGGCGGCAGCCGTTGATTGAAACGGTCAGCACATCAAGCAGCAGACCGTCGACGGCGTAATGCAGCAGGGCCCCCTCCGGAGCGCCGCCGGGCAGGCGGGCCTGAAGGTGGAATCCCGTGTTCAGGGCGTAGTTCCTATCCAGGGTGACGCTCAGGACCTGGGCCAGTCCGGGACGGCGCGCGGCCTTCAGACGCAGCTCGAACAGGGCCGGGGTCAGCTCCGGCTGGCGGGTGGTACGGGTCACGAAGTCCTGAACGGAGGCGGTGGCCTGCTGCAGCGTGGGCGGCAGGGCGCCGACGTGCTCAGCGACATCCGGGCTGGGAGCCAGTCGCTCGAAGACGCGGCCTCGCGCGCGCCTTGGGCCGCACCGGGCGCGCGGAAAAGCCGGGGCGGGATGACCGTACTTTGCCGCCTGCGCTAGCCTCATGGTCATGACCGCCCCAGTCCGGCCCGTGGTGGGCCGCTTCGCCCCCAGCCCCACCGGGGCCATGCACCTGGGCAACGCCCGCACGGCGCTGCTGGCGTGGCTGCACACCCGCGTCCACGGGGGCCGCCACATCCTGCGCTTCGAGGATCTGGACACGGGCCGGGTGCGGGACTGGGCTTACGACGCCACCCGCCGCGATCTGGAGTGGCTGGGCCTGGACTGGGACGAGGAAACCCGGCAATCGCAGCGGCTGCCGCTGTATGCCGCCGCCCTGGACCGCCTGGACACCTATCCCTGCACCTGTACTCGCCGGGAGATTGCCGCCGCCATGCAGGACAGTGCCGGAGCGCCGCACGGGGAGGAGGCGGTGTATCCGGGGCTGTGCCGCGACGGCTGCGATGCCGACCGGCCTGCCGCCCGCCGCTGGCGCGTGCCGGACCGAACCGTCTGCATCACGGACGACCTGACCGGGGCCACCCTCTGCCAGTCTCTGCCGTCAGACGTTGGCGACTTTGTGTTGCAGCGCAACGACGGCGTGTTCGCCTACCACCTCGCGGTGGTGGTGGACGACGCCGACATGGGCGTGACCGACATCCTGCGCGGCGCGGACCTGTGGACGGCCACACCGCGTCAGGTGGCCTTGCAGGAGGCGCTCGGCTTCCCGAGGCCGCGTTACCGGCACGTCCCCTTGATGACCGGGTTCCGGGGTGAGCGTCTGGCCAAGCGGGACGGCGCTCCCCCGCTGATGGCCTTGCGGAAGGCGGGCGAAGAGCCGGGACGGGTCCTCTCCGAACTGGCAGGGAGCCTGGGTGCTTCACCCTTCGATGCCGTTCCAGACGAAGTCACGACTGCTGAACTCCTTTCGCTCTGGCAGGCGTCTGTACATTTTCACCCAGTGAAATCTCGGTCACAAACTTAGACAACCTGTCTAAGTTTCCCACCCACAGGCCACGGCCAGAATCCTACGCTGGGGCCATGACCCTCACCCTCCCCAGCTATCCGCAACCGGATGAGCGCGGCCGCTTCGGGCGCTTCGGCGGCCGCTACGTGCCCGAGACGCTGATTCCCGCGCTGGACAGCCTTGAAGCCGCCTACCGCGAGGCGAAGACCGATCCGACGTTCCTGGGCGAACTGGAGCGTCTGCTGCGCGACTTCGTGGGCCGACCCAGCGGCCTGTATCTGGCCGAGCGCCTGACCGAGCATGCGGGCGGCGCGAAGATCTACCTGAAGCGCGAGGACCAGAACTACACCGGGGCGCACAAGATCAACAACTGTCTGGCCCAGGCGCTGCTGGCCAGGCGCATGGGCAAGCGCCGGGTGATTGCCGAGACCGGGGCCGGGCAGCACGGCGTGGCCAGCGCCACCGCTGCCGCCCTGCTGGGCCTGGACTGCGTGGTGTACATGGGCGTCGAGGACATGCGCCGCCAGGAACTGAACGTGTTCCGCATGCGCCTGCTGGGCGCCGAGGTGATTCCCGTGACCAGCGGCACCAGCACCCTCAAGGACGCCACCAACGAGGCCATCCGCGACTGGGTGACCAACGTGCGCGACACCTTTTACATCCTGGGCAGCGTGGTGGGGCCGCACCCCTACCCGGCGATGGTGCGCGATTTCCAGTCGGTGATCGGCGAGGAGACCAAGTGGCAGCTCAAGGAACTGGAGGGCCGCGAGGTGCCGGACGTTATCGTCGCCTGCGTAGGCGGCGGCAGCAACGCCATCGGCATCTTCGCGCCGTACGCCTACCTGCCTGAAGCCCAGCGGCCCCGCCTGATCGGCACTGAGGCGGCGGGGGAGGGGGTGGAGACCGGCCGGCACGCCGCCTCGGTGGCCGGGGGGCGCATTGGCGTGCTGCACGGCGCGATGATGTACCTGCTGCATGACCACGAGGGACAGATCACCCCGCCGCACAGCATCAGCGCAGGGCTGGATTACCCCGGCATCGGCCCCGAACACTGCCTGTACAGCGAGACCGGCGTGGCCGAGTACGTGCCCGTGACCGACGCGCAGGCGATGGAAGGGCTGCAACTGCTGACCCGCCTGGAGGGCATCATCCCCGCCCTGGAAAGCGCGCACGCCATCTACCACGCCGTGCAACTCGCGCCCACCCTGTCGCCGGACCAGATCATTGTGGTCAACCTGTCGGGGCGCGGCGACAAGGACGTGGCCGAGGTGATGCGCCTGCTGGCGAAGGCCGAGGATGCCCCCGGAAACGTCACGGGTCCGGAGGTGCTGGCATGACCGCACCCCAGATAGCAGCTGTTCCGTCCAGGGGCGTCGCCCGCATTCGCGCCGCCTTCGAGAACGCCAGGGCCGAGGGCCGCGCCGCCTTCATTCCCTTCATGACTGCCGGGTATCCGTCCGCCGCCGCCTTTCCCGCGCTGGCCGATGACCTGCTGGCCCGCGCCGACGTGCTGGAGGTGGGGCTGCCCTACAGCGATCCGCTGGGCGACGGCCCCACCATCCAGCGGGCCAGCGAGCAGGCGCTGGCAGACGGCACCAGCACGCGGGGCACCATCGAGCTGATCCGCGAGTTACGGACCCGCCACGACACCCCCATCGTGATCATGACCTACGTCAATCCCATCTACGCCGTCGGCCCGCGCGAGTTCATGCGGCTGGCGCAGGAGGCCGGGGTGGACGGCCTGATCCTTCCTGATCTGCCGCCGGATCAGGACCTCGAAATTGCCGGTCTGGCGGCCGAGCATGGGCTGGCCGTCACCTTCCTGATCGCGCCCACCAGCACGCCGGAGCGCATCAAGTTGGTGGCCGAGGCCTGCACGGGCTTCGTGTACGCCGTCAGCGTGACCGGTGTGACCGGAGCGCGGGAAGGCACGGCGCTGGGCGAGGTTCCGGCCATGCTGGCCCTGGCCCGGCAACACACGGACGTGCCGATTGCGGTGGGCTTTGGCGTCAAGGACGCTCAGACCGCCCACGAGGTGGCGATGCTGGCCGACGGCGTGGTGGTGGGCAGCGCCTTTATCAACGCGGTGCGGGACGGGCAGGACGTGTCGGCGCTGGTGGGCCGTCTGGCCGACGGCTGCATGCGCTGAGCCTCCATAGGCGCCGCTTTTAGGCGCCCATTGTAAGAACGCTGCACGGCCGCGCTTTCTACAGTGATTCAGAATGAATCTTCGCCGCCTGCTGCTGCTGTCCCAGTTTCCCTTCTGGGCATTGCTGGTTGTCGCTTTCCTGTTCCTCTCGTCCACGTTGAACACGCGGGTCAAGACCACCGAGCGGGCGTCCCAGACCCGCGCCCAGCTGGCCGCCGTGGCCCAGGTGATGCAGCATGTGGTGGATCTGGAAACCGGCCTGCGCGGGTACGTGATCACCGGGGAGCTGGCCTTTCTGGAGCCGTACAACGCGGCCAAGGTGGCCCTGCCGCGCGAGCTGGCCGTCCTGGAACGGGACGGCAACGCCCAGGGTCTGGGCCGCATCCGCACCCTGATTGACCGCTGGCAGGCCGAGGTGGCTGCGCCCGAACTGCTGGCGCGGCAGGACAGCGCCGCCGCCGCCGCCGCGCTGGTCAAGACGGGCCGGGGCAAGAAGATTCTCGACGCCATCCGTGCCGAGGTGGCCGCCTACAGTGCTGGACAGACGCAGACGCTGCAGGCGCTGGAGACGTCGGCCCTGGCCCAGTTGCGCCAGCTGCGGCTGACCCTGTACAGCGTGGGCGGTCTGGCCCTGCTGAGCAGCCTGCTGGCCACGCTGTACAGCGCCCACAAGCTGTCCGGCAGTTTCGGTCATTTCACGGCTGCGGCCCGCCGACTGACCAGCGGGGAGAGCGGCGTGCACGTCGACCCTAGCGGCCCGGCCGAGATTCAGGTGCTGGCCGGGGCGTTCAACCACATGAGCGGGGCGCTGGCGCTGGCCCAGCAGCAGACCCAGGCCCACGCCGACACGCTGGTGGCCCGCAACGACTGGATGCACCGTCTGGGCGAATTCGGCGACTGGATGCAGGCCGCCCGCAGCCTGGAAGAGGGCGCGCGGATTTTGGAATGCGCCCTGCCGGAACTGCTGCCCGGCACGCGCGGCACGCTGCTGCAGCACAACGCCTCGCGCAACCTGCTGGTGCCGCTGGCCACCTGGGGCGGCGAAACCGGCGCGGCCACCCCGCCGGACGGCTGCTGGGCGCTGCGCCGGGGCGAGATTGTCTCGCCGGGCATGGACCGGCTGGCCCCGGCGTGCCTGGGCGGGCTGGGAGGCAGCTACATGTGTGTGCCGCTGTTCTCGCACGGCGAGACGCTGGGCATCATGCGGCTGCGCCCCGAGGTGGAAGGTGTTGAAGTGCCCGAGTCCCTGCGTGCCCTGCTGCCCGGCATCGTGCGGCAGGTGTCGCTGGCGCTGGCGGGACTGCGCCTGCAGGACCGGTTGCTGCAACAGTCCATCCGTGACCCACTGACGGGCCTGTTTAACCGCCGCCGCCTGGAAGACGACCTGGCCACGCAGACGGCCCATGCCACCGCCAGCGGTCAGCCGCTGTCCCTGATCGCGCTGGACGTGGACCACTTCAAGCGGCTGAACGACACCTTCGGTCACGACGCCGGAGACGCCGCCCTGGTACGCCTGAGTGCGGCGCTGCGGGATGTGGCCCCGCCCGGCAGCACGCCTGCCCGCCCCGGCGGCGAGGAGTTCTCGCTGCTGCTGCCCGGCCACGATCTGGCGGCAGCCACCCTGCTGGCCGAACGCCTGCGCGCCGAGATTGCCGGCTGGGCGCTGACGCACGCGGGCATCTCGCTGGGGCAGCTCACCGTGTCGCTGGGCGTGGCCGGGTACGCCCCGCCGCTGTCCACGCCCGACGCCCTGGTGCGCGCCGCCGACGAGGCCCTGTACAGCGCCAAACGCCAGGGCCGCAACCGCGTGGAGCGCGCCGAGCCGCTTCACCCGGAATCCTGGCTGGCGCTGATGCCAGGGTAGAGGGGAGAGGCGCAACATCGCCCGGCGGCGAGGCGGGTCCAGCCGCGCCGTGTACTACCCTGACGGCGATGTCGCCTCCTGCCCGCGTCCTGCTGATTCCGCCCGACACCCGCCCGCAGACGCTGAACCTGCCGGTGCAACTGGCGGCCATGACCGGGGCGGAAGTGAGTGTGCCCCCTGCCGGCGCATTGCCGGAGTTCCACACCCCTGGAAACACGGATCTGTTGAGCGACTGGTTGCTCAGCGAGTCGGGGCAGGCGGACCTCCTGATCGTTTGCCTCGAAACCCTGTGCCTGGGCGGCATGATTCCAGCCCGGCGTGTGTCGGACCCGCTGGAGACGGCGCTAGGGCGGCTGGCGGTGCTGGCCGAGGTCAAGCGGCGCGAGCCGGATCTCCAGATCTACGCCTTCGGCGTCATCGTGCGGGTGGCCCACGACAACGATCCGCACGAGGAAAAACCGTACTACGGCCAGTGGGGGCGCGAGCTGCGGGCCTACAGCACGGCCTTTGACCGCCACGCCCGGCACGGCGACGCGGAGGCCGGGGCGCTGGACGCGGCCCGCGCCGCCCTGCCCCCCGAGATTCTGGCCGACTGGCTGGGCACCCGTGAACGCAACCACGCGCTGCATCTGGCTGCGCTGGATCTGCTGGCGACGGGCGTCCTGACCCACCTGTGCCTGACGCTGGACGACACCACGCCCTACGGTCTGGCCGCCCACGACCGCCGGATGCTGGAGGCGCGGGCCGACGAACTGGGCGTCTGGCCGCACCTGGACATTTACCCCGGCGCGGATGAGGTGCCCTGCACCCTGCTGGCGCGGGCGCTGGCCCCGCAGCAGGCGCGCGTATGGGTGCGCTACAGCGGTCTGGGCGGCGCGGGTGCCGAACTGATCTACGAGGATCGGCCTGCCGGGGAACTGGTGCAGGCGCATCTGCGCGCCGCCGGCTGCGTGCTGGCCGACTCGCCTGTCGGGGCCGACTTCGTGCTGGCGGTCAACACCCCCGGCACCCGGCAGGCGAATCGGCAACCGGACTTCGCCACGGTGGACACGCCCCACCGTCATCTTCCCGCCTTCGTGGACGCGCTGCACGCCGATCTGGAGGCCGGGCGCGCGGTCTCGCTGGCCGACATCGCCTACCCCAATGGGGCCGAGCGGCGGCTGTGGACCCTGCTGCGGGGGCTGCCGCTGGCCCGGCTGGCGGGCTTCAGCGCGTGGAACACGGCGGGCAATACGCTGGGGTCGGCCATTGCCTTTGGCAAGCTTGCGCTGCTGGTGGGGAACCGGGCAGCCCACGCGGAGGCGCTGTTCGCGCGAATGGTGGACGACGTGCTGTACCAGAGCTATGTCCGTGCGGAGGTTCGGGGACGGCTGTCCAGCCCCAGTCCCTACGATCTGGGCGATCAGCGGGCAGCGGCAGAGGCCCACCTGCGGGAACTCATCACGCCCCGTATTCAAGCCCTGTGGCAGCGGCATTTTGCGGGGTCCGGGCTGCGGTTGCAGGTGGGAGGGGCAGGTCTGGCGTGGCCCCGGCTGTTCACGGGGGTGTTTCCGCTGGCTGTCCTTACGCCGGGGCAGCAGCGTTCGGCACCGGCGGACAGCCGCAAGAGTCCGCCTGAGCCTGAGCCATTTGTCTGATGCGCCGCAGACCTTGCTGTGACACGCTGCGCCCATGACTGACCGCCTCGCCCTGCCTGCTGCCGCCGCCCTCGCCGTGCTGACGCTGGCGCTGTGGGTGTATCTGCTGCTGTTTCAGACGGCGGGGGTGCAGGTGGCCAACCGCAGCGGCGCGGTTCTCGGCGGCCTGACGGTGTGCCCGGCCAGCGGGAAGTGCCTGCACCGCGCCCACCTGTGGCCGCACCAGACGTGGCAGATTCCGCTGGACCGCCCGGCGGGTGAGCCGCTGCGTCTGACCGTGCGGGAGGTAGGCGGCCAGCGGCAGATGCTGTTGCATACGCCCAGAACCGCCGAACGACGCGCCTCGTTCGTGGTGGGTCAGGGCGGACGGATCGTGGTGCAGTAGAGCGGTCCTGCGTGGGTGGGCCACAATGGTCCGGTGAGCGAACCCCGTCCCCGAACGCCTGTCTTTTCCCTGGGCGCTGCCTCCCGCAAGCGGCCCCCGGTCACCCCGGCGCGACTGGCGGTGGGAGCGGCGCTGTTCAGCGTGTGCGCGCTGGGCGCGTGGCTGACCATGCCCCGTCCGGACGTGCGCGTCATCAACGCCAGTGGGCAGGCCGTGACGGTCACGGTCCGGGGGGAGGGGTCGGCGGCCACACGCACCCTGGGCGTGGACCGGGTCTGGGCGGTGGAGCAGGCGTTTCCGGCCGGGCCGCTCCGGTTTCAGGTCAGGCTGCCGGGCCGCCCCGGGGTCAGCACGGCGCTCGCCTCCCCGGTCCTGCCGCTGCGCGTGGCGATTGGGGAGGACGGGCGCGTTGCTCCCCGCTAGCTGACCTGTCATTTGCCAGCCGGGCGGCGAAGAATGGCCCCTGCCCACAGCCTGTCGCGGCCGGATCAGCGCGTCTGAAAACGCCGCCTCACCAGCGCTGGGCGGCGTGTTAGCCTCAGCCTCAAGCACAAGGAGGCCTTTATGACAGACACTCTTGCGGGCGGTTTTCTGCCCTTCGAGCACGAACCCTATTTCGATTTCGCCCAGACCGACGTGGCGCAGGCCCAGCGTGCGGCGTTCCGGCAGGTTCGTGAGCGGTACGTCGGGCAGCACTTTCCGCTGTACATCGGCGGCCAGCGCGTGGAGGGCGGCAAGACCTTCGAGGTCCGCAATCCCGCCGATACGCGCGAGACCGTGTGGCACTTTCCAAAAGCCACGCCGCAGCAGCTGGAGCAGGCCATTGACGCCGCGAAAACAGCTTTCGAAACGTGGCGCTTCAGCGATCCGCTGCAGCGGGCCACCATCTTCAAGCGGGCGGCCGAGCTGCTGCGGGCACGCCGCATGGAGTTCAACGCCGTCATGACCCTGGAAAACGGCAAGAACTGGCCTGAGGCCGACGGCGAGGTGGCCGAATCGGTGGACCACTTCGAGGTCTTTGCCCGCGAGACGCTGCGCTGGGCAACGGGCAAGCCGGTGTACCCGATGCCCGACGAGCACGTCACCACCGTGTACGAACCCATTGGTGTGGTGGCCTGCATCAGCCCCTGGAACTTTCCCAGCGCGATTCCGCTGGGCATGGCGCTGGGCGCGATTGCTGCGGGCAACACCGTCGTGTGGAAACCGGCCAGCGAGACGCCCCTGAGCAGCCTGCTGCTGGTGGAACTGCTGTACGAGGCCGGGCTGCCCAGAGACGTCATCCAGTTCATCACCGGCACCGACGACGTGCTGGGCGATCCGCTGGTGGACCATAAGGACATCCGCATGGTGGCCTTCACCGGCAGCCGCGAGATCGGGTGCCGCATCTTCGAGCGCGCCGCGAAGGTGCAGCCCGGCCAGAAATGGCTCAAGCGTGTGATGGCCGAGATGGGCGGTAAGGACCCCACGGTGGTCTGTGCCGATGCCGATCTGGAGGCCGCCGCCCTGGGCATCGTGCAGAGCACCTTCGGCTACGCGGGCCAGAAATGCAGCGCGTGCAGCCGTGTGATAGCCGAGGACAGCATCCATGACAAGCTCCTGGAGATGGTCACAAAACTGGCGGCAGAGGTTAAAGTCGGCCTTCCCGAGGAGAACGCGCCGCTGGGTCCGGTGATCAGCGCGAGCAGCGCCGAACGCATCATGCGGTATGTGGAAAGCGGCAAACAGTCGGCCCGGCTGGTGCTGGGCGGCGAGCGGGCGGATGTGGGCGAACGGGAGGGCGGCTACATGCAGCCGACGATCTTTGCGGATGTGGACAGCACCGATCCCCTGTTTCAGGAAGAAATCTTTGGCCCGGTGCTGGCGTTTTCCAGGGCACGCGACTGGCGGCATGCCATCGAACTGGCCAACGACTCGGACTACGGTCTGACTGCTGCCTTTTACAGCCGCGATCCGCACAAGCTGGCCGAGGCCCGCAAGCTGATGCAGGTGGGGAACCTGTACCTGAACCGCAAATGCACCGGGGCGCTGAGCGGCACGCACGCCTTCGGCGGCTACGGCATGAGCGGCACCAACGCCAAGGTGGGCGGCCCCGATTACCTGTTCTGGTTCCTGCAGACCAAGACGGTGGCCCAGCGCTACTGAACGGGATGGATTTGTCGGGCAGGCGCTGGCAACGGCGTCTGCTCTTCTATTGTGCCGGGAGGGGAGAGCGCCGGCAAGGCATCGGCTGCGTGTCGAGAATTGCTTCCGCCTCCACGTGCCGCACACGAAAAGCGGACGCCCGAGAGCGTCCGCAAGAGAAAGAAAAGTTGAATTCCTGATCAACAGATCAGGGGTTTACCAGCGGCTGCCGCCACCCCGGTTTCCGCCGCCCATACCGCCGTTGCCGCCCATGGGGGCAGGTGCAGCGTTGGTCACGACAACGTTCTTGGCCTGGGGGCCTTTGTTGCCCTGGCCAGCTTCGACTTCGAATTCCACTTCGTCGCCTTCGTTGAGCTTGCGGAAACCGCCGCTCTGGATGGCGCTGTAGTGCACGAACACGTCGGGGTTACCCGGGTGCTCAATGAAACCGTAGCCTTTCTCAACGTTAAACCACTTTACTCGTCCTTGAGCCATAAATCTCCTTGCATCTCCAAGTCCGCCGCCCGGTTGGCTGCCCTCTGGGCTGCAACCGCACAATGGCGCGGGGCTTGAGACAGGCGTAGTATCGCACGTTCCGGCCCCCGCATGTAAAAGTGTGAAGGATTCGGCTTGATGGCTCAGGGTTCCTTTCCCTTCCAGCCGCGCCGCAGGCCTCTTCTTAAACCGGGTTCAGCCGTGGGCCCACCGGGGCGTCCCGCCCTTGACGGCTCCGTTCTCAGCGGCTACGCGGCGGCGTGCTAGCCTGGGCGCAGCTTCATTTCAATTCGCCAGACGTGGTGCCGGCGGGGATTTCCGGCCGTCGCCAGGTCCGGCCCCGGAGGACAGTGTGCCGCTTTATACCTTGCAAGGACTCACTCCTGAAGTCGATGCCACGGCCTTTGTGGCCCCGAGCGCCGAGGTGATTGGGCGGGTGTTCATCGCCGAGCGGGCCAGCGTGTGGTTCGGCGCGGTGCTGCGCGGCGACATCGAGGCCATCACGGTGGGGCCGGGCAGCAACGTGCAGGACGGCGCGGTGCTGCACACCGACGCCGGGCACCCCTGTGTGCTGGCCGTTGACGTCACGGTGGGCCACCGGGCCATCGTTCACGGCGCGGTGTGCGGCCCCGGCAGTCTGGTGGGCATGGGCGCGGTGATGCTCAGCGGCTCCAGCCTGGGGGCCGGGGCCATGCTGGGGGCAGGAGCGCTGCTGCCCGAAGGAGCCCATGTGCCCGACGGTATGCTGGCCCTGGGTGTGCCGGCCCGTGTGGTGCGGGCCGCCCCCCAGGGTGAGCACGCGGCCCGCTACGTCCAGAATGCCGCCCGTTACAATGGGCACCTCCGGCTGGCCGGTCCCGGCACTGCCAAGCAGCGCTGAAGCCGCAGTCTGCCCGTCCGCTCCACAGACCGACTCCGCTCCGCCCCACGACGAAGCGCCCCACAGCCCCGAAGGAACTGGTGGAACATCCGTGACCGAAGATCCCAATTCACCCCTGAACCCACAGCACCCCGAGCCGGGGCGTACGGAGCCCACGGGTCCCGAGCCCGCGCGGCCTGAGCCCCGGCCAGCGGCCCCAAAACCTTCCACCGCCAGGGGCCAGTCTTCCCGGTCAGCTTCCAACGCGGCGCCGAAAGTGTCGCCGGAACCCTTGGCAGACCCTCCCGCTGACTCAGCCATCCGGGTGACGCCCTCTGAGCAGGCCATGAGGTTCCGGCCAGCGGCGGCCCCGGACAGTCAGGAACAGGACGCGTCCGCGCCACCGAATCCGGCAGACCAGAACCCGGCAACACAGGTCTCCTCGACACAACCGGCTACCGCGCCCACCGAGGAGCTGGCCGAGCTGATTCCGGAACTGACGCCGATGTTTCCCGGAGCCTCCCCGTTTCTGGCACGCTTCCTGCCGCACTCGCCGCCCACCTACGCCGGGCTGAACGAGAGTTTCTGTGACCTGCACGCTTTACTCAAGTACCTGCACGAGCATTCCTGGTACGGCTACCTGTACGCGGTGCTGGGGGACCAGACCGCCTACGTGCTGCTGTTCGAGGGCCGCACCGTCACCGCCGCCGCCGCCAGCGCGACCGGGGAACAGGCACTGGGCGAATTGCTCAACCTGTACGAGCAGGGCGCGTCGCTCAGCGCGCATCCGCTGAGCCCGGCCTACGCCCATGTACTGAGCGGCATCGGGTCGCGGGCCTGGAAGTTCAACCTGACCGAGGACTTCACCGGCCTGCACGCCCGGCCCACCGGAGCAATCTTCTACTCGCGCGGCGAGATCGTGGCGACGTTGCCCGCCACCCTGCCCTACGAGGGCGCGTTCCCGGCCCCGCTGCGCCCGCAAACGCTGATCCTGCCGCGCAGTCTGGCCGGCTGGGCGCACCACCACTACAACCTGACCCTGCGGGGCCGCGACGGAATGAACGCCATCACCGACGTGTATCAGGTGTTCAGGAGCGAGCACGGCGCACCGGGCATCGCTTTCCTGCGGGCGCTGGGCGAGAAGCTGACACCTGCCGAGTACGCCATGCGCTCGGATGCGGCGCTGCACGATCTGGAGCCGATGGTCCACAGCTTCCTGAAAACCGGGTACATCCGCGAGGTCTAACCAGAACAGCACAAAGGGGCGGGGTGAGGAATAGCATCCTCACCCCGCCCCTTTGTGCTTAGCGGATGGCCTGCTGGCCACGCCCATCCGGGGCGGGGGAGAGGGAGGCGGGGTCACCCACGTACCCCTCGCTCAGCTGCCACAGCCGCAGCGCCGCGCCGTCGTCCAGCGCCTGCGGGGCAGGCAACCTATCTCGCGACTCTACGAAGTAGCGCCCCGACACCAGAATGCGGTCCGCCGCCAGATGAATACTGGTCTGTGCCCCCTGCTCGGGGCTGAGGCCAAGGCGGCTGAACTGTCCAAAGACCCTGCTGTCGGGACCAAAATTGGTGGACACGAAGCCGGGATGCAGGGTGTTGGCCTGCATCCACGGTTCGCGCCGCGCCAGCTCCCGCGTGAACAGGATGTTGGCCAGCTTGCTCTGGCTGTAGGCGCCCCATCCGCTGTAGCCGCGCCGGAATTCGGGATCGTCGAAGCGGATGCGGCCCATGACATGTGCGCCGGAGGAGACCGTCACCACCCTGGGGGCCTCGCCCGCCCGCAGCAGCGGCAACAGTTCCCGCGTCAGCAGAAAGGGGGCGAGGTGGTTAAGCGCCCAGGTCAATTCCACGCCCTCGCGGCTTTCCTGACGCCCGCTGTACAAGGCCCCGGCGTTGTTGACCAGCACGTCCAGCCGCTGGACCCGGTCGCGGAATTCGGCGGCCACCTGCCGCACCTGCGTCATCTCGGTGAGGTCGGCAATCAGCGTTCCGGCGGCCCCGATCTCCTGGGCCACCCGCGCCGTCTTGCCGGGGTCACGGCCCAGCACCGTCACGGCCGCTCCCCGCCGCGCCAGTTCCCGCGCCGATTCCAGCCCGATCCCGCCGGTGGCGCCCGTGACCAGCACGCTTCTGCCCTTCATGCTCTGCCTGCCTTGCGTCATCCGCCCAGCATACGGGCCGGGTGCCGGGCACACCGGATGTCTGCATGCCAGATAAAGGGGCCGCCGCCAGGCCAAAAAGAAAGGACCCGATCCTTTTTCGATCCGGCCCCTCGGGGCGCTGTGAGCTTCACCCGGCCCACCTTTAAGTTGTGCGCTGTGACAGTAGCGTACGCCACCGGAAGTCACAGCGTTGTCACCACAGATGAGAACCGGCCTGTGCTGCCTTGACTGGAGAGAAAGGTCCCGGTCCGGATGTTGTCGGACGCGGCTGCGGTTCCTGGATGCCGGGGCTAGATCACCTCGCGGTACGCCACGCTCTCGCTGCGGTTCTGGAGTTCGCTGCGCAGGTATTGCAGCCGGGGATGCTCCAGCCGGGGATCGTGCGCCAGGATGTGCTTGGCCAGTTCGCGGGCACGCTCGATCACCTCGGTGTCATTGGCCAGATCGGCCAGCCGCAGGTCGGGAATGCCGCTCTGGCGGGTGCCGCGCAGCTCGCCGGGGCCGCGCAGTTTCAGGTCCGCCTCGGCGATCACGAAGCCGTCGGTGGAGCCCTCGATGATCTTCAGGCGTTTGCGGGTCTTCTGGCTGTGTTCCCCGGCGATCAGCACGCAGTAGCTCTGCTGGTGGCCGCGCCCCACCCGGCCCCGCAGCTGGTGCAACTGCGCCAGCCCGAAGCGCTCGGCGTTCTCGATCACCATTACCGTGGCGTTGGGCACGTCCACGCCCACCTCGATCACCGTCGTCGAGACGAGGATGTCGAACTCGTGGGCGCGGAAGCGCTCCATCACGTGGTCCTTCTCGGCGGCGCTCATGCGGCCGTGCAGCAGGTCAATGCGGGCCTCGGGCAGAATGGTCTTGAGGTCCTCGGCCAGTTGCGTGGCGGCCAGCAACTCCAGCGTCTCGCTCTCCTCGATCAGCGCCGTGACCACAAAGGCCTGCTGCCCCTCGCGGATCTGCCGCATCACGAAGCCGTAGGCCTGAACGCGGTGGGTGTCCTGCAGCAGCTTGGTCTCGATGGGCGTGCGCCCCGGCGGCAATTCGTCGATGATGCTCAGTTCCAAGTCGCCGTAGGCGGTGAGGGCGAGGCTGCGCGGAATCGGGGTGGCCGACATCACCAGTACGTCCGGGCGGCTGGCCAGCAGCCGGCGCCGCTGCTGCACGCCGAAGCGGTGTTCCTCGTCCACCACTGCCAGCCCCAGGTTGTCGAAGCGCACGTTCTCCTGAATGAGGGCCTGGGTGCCCACCACCACGTCCACCTCGCCCTGGGCGATACGGGTCTGCATCTCCAGCTTGTCTTTCGGGGTCATGGCGCCGATCAGCAGGCCCACCCGCACGTCCAACTGGCCCAGGTAGCCGCGCAGGTTGGCGTAGTGCTGCCGCGCCAGAATCTCGGTGGGGGCCATCAGCGCCCCCTGGTAGCCGTCGCGCACCGCCAGATACAGGGCGCAGGCCGCCACCGCCGTCTTGCCGCTACCAACATCGCCCTGGATCAGCCGGGCCATCTGCTGATCGCCGCGCATGTCGTCGGTGATTTCCAGCAGCACGCGGCGCTGGGCATTCGTGAAGCGGAACGGCAGGGCGGCCTCGAAGCGGTTGATGTCGTCGCCGGTGGCCTGGAAGCGTTTGCCCTGGAGCACCGAATCCTCGCCCTGCAGCAGCATCCGCAGTTCCAGGAACAGGTATTCGTCGAAGCGCAGGCGGGAGGTGGCCCGCGTCAGGTGAGTCTCGTCGCTGGGGAAATGCAGGCCCCACAGTGCGTCGGCCAGATCGGTGACGCCGTACTTCCGGCGCCAGTGGGCCGGCAGGTAATCGTCCAGCGGCGCGGCCCCCAGCGCCCGGAAGGCGGCGCGGCGCAGGAACTCCTGCGAGATGCCGTCCTTGGCGTCGTACACGCCCACGATGCGCCCGGTGCTGAGGCTGTCCTGAGCGTTGTCCAGCGTTTCATGATGCTCCACGCCCAGCTGCACGCTGCGGCCAAATTTCTTGACCCGCCCGGTCAGCACGAGCGAGGCGCCCTCGCGCAACTGCTTTTCCACCCATGGCTGGTTGAACCACGTCGCCTTGACCCGCCCGCCCGACGGCGTTTCCAGGGTCACGTCGATAACCAGCATGCCGGGGCGCGGGCTGCGGCGCGATTTGGCCACCACCCGGCCCTCCACCGTGACCTTCTGGCCCTCTTCCACATCCGACAGGTCAGGCAGGGCGCGGCGGTCCTCGTGGCGGTGCGGGTAGGCGTGCAGCACGTCCCTGAGGGTATGCAGGCCCAGCGTCTGCAATTTGCGCGCTCCGCCAGGGCCGGTGTCCAGCCGGGAGAGTGGGGCGTCGATGGGCAGGCGTTCGCCGGGTGCGGCGGTGGGTACAGCCTGACGCGCGGCGGGGCGGGGCGTGCGGGCCGGCTTGATCTTCTCGCTGTCGGCCAGTTCGGCCAGCGCCGTTTTCAGGACGTCCTCGCGCTCGGGGACGCTCAGGTCGCCGTAGCCGCCCAGCAGCTCACGCACCCTGGGGAAGGGGTTGCCCAGCGACGAGGCCAGCAGCCTGTCCACACCGCCCGCCACCACCCGGTTCTGACATCCGGCGGCCAGCTCGGCGGCCAGCGGTCGCCTGAGCCGTTCACGCAGTTCTGTCACCGTTGCCACGCCTTGCCACCTCCCCCTCGCCCTTCACGGGCCGCAGGCTAGCAGAGGCGCAGGCGGGCGTCGGTGAGGCGACTCGCTGTGCCTGCCCCCCGGAAAACGTGCTGTTCGCTCAGCCGATTTCCGGCAGCCGCGCCAGCGCGTGCCGGGCGCGGGCCACCTTGAATTCCTTCTGGGTGTCGAACTCGTACGGCTCGTTCATTAAAAACCAGTACAGGTCGTGCAGTGTGGTCAGGGCCAGGTAGGCGCGGTAGCGGGTCAGGGTGGCGGGGGTGTGGTCCGGCAGGAAGCTCAGGGCCGCTTCCAGGCTGTGTGCGGCGCCCAGCAGGTCCAGCGTGCCGGTCTTGAGCAGCGCCAGATCGCGCAGCGGGTCGTCCCAGTCGGCCCGCGTCCAGTCGATCAGCAGGACCTCGCTGCCCCCGCCGTTCTCCTCTGCCGCGCCTGCCCGGCCCCTGTCCGGGACGGGCGAACCGGCGATCAGGATGTTGTCGTGCCACATGTCCAGGTGGCAGAACGCAGCAGGCTGGTCCAGCAGGCCGCGCTCCAGCGGCAGTTCCACCGCGTCGAACAGATCCGGCAGCGGGTAGGCCGCCAGGGCGCGGCGAAAGCGCATCAGCCGCTCGCGTACCTTTGCCAGATTGACGCGTCCCTGTTGCTGGGTGTGCAGCCGGGCCACGATCTCTTGAAGGCGCGGCAGGGCGCGGGGCACGTCGGCGGCGCGCAGGGGATGACCCGCAAACCGCCGCATGATCAGCACCTCCACGCCGTCGGCCTCGGTGACACCCAGCAGCCACTCGCCCATGCCGGCCTGAACCATGTTCCGGGCCTCGGTGCGGTGCTGGCCTTTGTGGTTGCGGTAGATCTTGACCACCGCCGCGCCATCGGGCGTGGTGTACACCCGGCTCTGCATCCCGGAATCCATCGGGGTCAGGGCGCCGTAACGGGCCTCAAGCTCGGGGAAACGCTGGGGGCGCGGCGTGCCGGGCGGGGTGGGGCGCAGGGTCACGTCCGCCTCACCGGGGCGGCCCAGCCGCAGGCACCCACGTCACTTCGCGGGCGGCTCGGCGCTGACCTTTTCCATGAGCCCCACCAGACGGGGGTCAAGCCCCTTGCCGGCCTGGGCGCGCAGCCGCTCAGGGTCGCCCAGGCGCACGTGGGCGTTGGCGACGGCCAGAATCCGGGCGTACAGCGGGATGTCTTCCCCGGCCAGTTTGTCGGGTTCGCCCTGCCCGTCCCAGCGTTCGTGGTGGTGGCGGATGGCCTTCTGCGCCTCGGCCAGATGCGGCACGCCGTGCAGGAAATTCGCGCCGAACTGGGGGTGGCCCTGCTCACCGTGAATCTTGCCCAGATCGTGCAGGGTGGCCGCGAACCACACCTCGTCCAGTTCGCGCTCTGCCAGACCCACCGCGCGGCCCAGCTTCACGCTGGCCTGGGCCACCGCCTGTGCGTGGCCCAGGCCGTCGAATTCCTGGCTCTCGAAGGCCTCCACCACTGCGCTGCTGACCTGCCGCGCCGCCAGCCTCCAGTTCTCGCGGCCCTCCAGCAGCCCCAGCAGCGGCGCGACGGCCGCGGCCCAGTGGGTCACCAGTTCCTGCGCGCTGGGGCCGATGTCCTCCGAGGAATTACGGTCCAGCACCAGAGCCCCCAGATTGCGCCCCCGGTCCGAGACCGGCACCACCAGTGACAGCGCCACGTCGCGCATGCCGCAGGTGTCCAGTATCCCGTGCAGCTCCGGCGGATTGGCCTCGTACAGTTCGCGCGAGCCGTCGCTCAGTGCCCGTGTCCGGGCGGTGGTCCACGGGCCGGACAGCGGCGTGCCGACCAGCGCCTTGGGGTAGCCGAACACGGCGGTGACGCGGTCCTGCCCCGGTCCCCGGCGCGTGACCGCGTAGCCGCGCAGGTTGCCGCCCAGCAGGAAGCTGGCGTGGCTCAGCGTGCCTTCCAGCACGCCCTCCTGGGTGGGGCGGGCCAGCAGATCGTTCAGGACGCGCACCGCTTCCATGTCGCCGGCAGAAGCGCTGGGAGCAGGAACGCGGGCCTCGGCGGACGCGAGCGGAGGCGGCTGGGGTGGGCGGGGGCGTCGGAACACGGTAGAGGCAGTATAGCCGTGCGCCGGGGGCCGGACATCGGTCAGTCTGCGGGCGTGTGCAGACTGGTCTGCCGCCCCCCCTCCTGTGCCCATCCGCCGTCTGGCTTACCGTCCCATGCGACTTCTGGTGGATGCGCGGCCCCCGGCGCACGGCGCACACTGGGCTTACTTTCGGGTGGGGCCTCCAGTGGGAGCATCGACAACCCGCCCGCAAAGTTCAGGCCCTCCCGTCCGAGTGAAGATGGGGGGCCGTTGCTGTGGGTCCGGACACGCCCGGCCTCAGTGTTCGCCCAGACCCTGCCCCCGTGACCTATCCAAGCCCGCCGCAGCCCGTATGCTGGCCCCGGATGACCTTCACACCCCGGCCCAGACCCGAAGCCTTCAATCCGGCCCGTGAACTCGCCGTGCGGGTGCTGCTGCGCGTGCTGGCGGGCGAGACCTTTGCCGCCCCCGCGCTGGACGCCGCGCTGCAACAGACCCGCCTGCCGGGCCGGGACTCGGGGCTGGCAACGCACATCGTGTACGGCACGCTGCGCCACTTTCCCAGCCTGGACACGGCCCTGACCCCGATGCTGACCGGAGACACCCACCCCAAGGTCCGGACGCTGTTGCTGGCCGGGGCCTTTGAGAAGCTGTATCTGGACACGCCGCCGCACGCGGTGGTCAGCGAGTACGTGAATCTGGCGCGCGGGGCGCGGCTGGCCCCGCCGGGTCTGGTCAACGCCGTGCTGCGTCGTATCGAGGCCCCCGTACCGTCAGAGGTGACCCGCACCGAGCTGCCGGGCTGGCTGGCCACCACCTTCCGCGCAGTCTACGGTGAGGCGGCCGACACAGTCTTTGCCGATCTGCTGGCCCCGCAGCCCCTGTGGATGAGCGTGTCGGATGCCGGGTTGCGCTCGCTGGAAGCCGAGGGCAGCCGTGTCACCCCTGGTCCGCAGGGGGCGGACCGGGTGGAACTCTCGCGTCCCCTGCGCGAGACCGAGGCCTTTGAGCGCGGCTGGGCGCAGCCGATCAACCCGGCCAGCCTGGCCTGCGTGGACGCGCTGGGCGAGGTGGCGGGCGAGCGGGTGCTGGATCTGGCGGGCGGAGCGGGCATCAAGGCCGCCATGCTGGCCGCACGCGGAGCGCAGGTCACCAGTGTGGACCTGCTGTCCCGCAAGCACGAGCAGGCCCGCGCCAACCTGACCCGCCTGGGCCTGCGGGCGGATTTTGTGACCCATGACCTGACCCGGCCCATCGACCTGGTCCCCGCCGCCCACGTTCTGCTGGACGCGCCCTGCACCGGCAGCGGCACCCTGCGCAGCCATCCGGAGATCAAGCTGCGGCTGACAACGCACGCGGTGGCGGCGGCGGCGGCGCTTCAGGCCCAGATGTTGCCCAACGCCGCCGCACTGGTGGCTCCCGGCGGCACGCTGGTCTACTCGGTCTGTTCGGTGACGCCGCAGGAGGGGCCGGAGGTGGTGGCCGGATTCCTGGCCGGGCACCCGGAATTCGTGGCCGAGGCGGTGCCGGGGCTGGAGGTGCCACACGTTCCTGCTGGAGACGGCCTGCTGACCGTGCCAGAGGGGGGGATTGACGGTTTCTTTATCGCGCGATTGCGCCGCCGCCCCGAGACGTCCGTCGGCTAGGCTGGCCCCTATGACCCTTGCGCGCTGGCTGCTGCCTGCCCTGCTGACCCTGAGCGCTGCCGCCCACGCCCAGGCCGCGCCGAACTGCGCCCTGGCCACTGCCGTGGACGACGCGGCGTACGCCACCCTGACCATCGGCCAGTGGAGCGAGGCTGATCAGGACAATGCCGCCTACAACTGGGCGGAGTGCCGTGCAGCCCGGCTGAGAAAGGAACTTGGGGCGTTTCCCAGGCTCGGCGTCCGGCTCGACGGCCTGCGGCAGCAGTACCGCGAGATGAGGGCGCTGGAGGGGCAGCTGGCCGGCATCCGCGCCGGGGGCGGCACGCTTTACAGCCACGCCGTGCCCCGGATGTACCCAGGTCTGGAGTACCAGTTGCACAGCCTCTCGGCCCTGGCCCGCAGCGCGCTGGGGGCGCAGACTGGGCAGCTATACGGCCAGAAGATCGCGCAGGCCACCGCCGGTCACATCGCGTACATCGCCACGCTGCGGGCCTACAGCCCTGCTCCCGACGAGCAATTCAGCACCTACAACCCCCAGGCATGGAAGGTGGCGGTGGACCGCTATGAGGCGCTGGGCCGCGCCGTCATGACCACGCTGGGCAGCCGGAGCGACGCAGCCACAGCGCTGGGCTACAGCATCCTGAACAACACGACGTTTGGAGCCGGCGACCCGTATTGAGCTGCCAGTGAAAGTGAAGGAGCCAGTCAGATTTTCGATCCGACTGACTCCCTCACTTACGGGTCTTATTCCAGGCCCAGCGCGGCGTCCAGCGCCACCTCGATCATCTGGTTGAAGGTCTGCTGGCGTTCCTCAGAGGTGGTCACCTCGTGCGTGACCAGATGATCGCTGATGGTCAGGATGGTCAGCGCTTTGACGCCGTGCTTGGCGGCCAGGGTGTACAGCCCGGCGGCCTCCATCTCCACAGCCAGGACGCCGTAGTCGGCCCAGATCTTGTACTGGTCAAAATCGTCGTGATAGAAGGTGTCGCTGCTCATGATGTTGCCGACGTGCGTGGTGAATCCGCGTTCCTGGGCGATCTGGTAGGCCCGCATCAGCAGTTCAAAGTCCGCGATGGGGGCGAAGGTCTTCTCGCCGAAGCGGATGCGGTTGATGCTGCTGTCGGTGCTGGCGGCCTGGGCCAGCACGATGTCGCGCACATGTACGTTCTCCTGGTAGCTGCCGGCCGTGCCGACACGCACCAGCGTCTTGCAGCCGTAGTCGGTGATCAGTTCGCTGACGTAGATCATCGAGCTGGCAATGCCCATGCCGGTGCCCTGCACGCTGACGCGCTGGCCCTTGTAGGTGCCGGTGAAGCCCAGCATGCCGCGCACGTCGTTGTGCTGGACCGGGTTCTCAAAAAAAGTCTGGGCGATGTGCTGGGCACGCAGCGGGTCGCCGGGCAGGAGGACAGTTTCGGCGATCTGGCCGGGTTCGGCGTTCAGGTGAATGCTCATGGGGAGACAGGTTAGCAGGGCCGGGCCTTTATAAGGAGTGGGCTGGGGCCAGGGCGCCGCGCACCGCCGCAAAGAAGTCCGCCGGGTTCAGCGTGGCGCCCTGTGCCAGATCGGGCCGTCCGCCGCCCTTGCCGCCGGTGACGGCCAGCGCCGCCCGCAGCAGCTCGCCTGCGTGAACGTCCGGCTGCCCGCTGGCAATGCCGCAGCGTCCGCCGGGGGCCAGGGCCACCCGGACCTCACCGGCGGGCACACCGCTCAGGACCGGCAGCAGCAGGGCCGGGTCAGTCAGCGTCAGCGTCCGCCAGCCCTGCCCATCGGGCAGCGTCGCCGTGACCAGCAGGTGGGCGAGGCTGTCGCGCAGGCCCGCCGCCTGCGCCTTGCCCGCCGCGAGGTCTGCCCGCAGCGCCTCCACCCGCCCGGCCAACTGCTCCACCGGCACGCTGAAGGTCTGGGCCAGGGCGCGGGTCTCGCGGTACACGCCGCCGAGGTATTCGCCCGCCTCCTCGCCCGCCATGAACACCACGCGGGTCACGCCGCCCCGGATGCGCTCGGTGCGCAGGACCACCACCGGGGCCGCCAGACTGGCCTGCGGAACGTGGGTGCCCCCGCAGGCGCTGACGTCGAACGGTTGACCGTCCGCGCCCTTGAAGATCACCAGCCGCACCTGACCGCGCACGGCCGCCGCGCGGCGCAGCGGGTAGCGGGACAGGTCCTCCTCGGGGACGGTGGGCGTGTCCAGCGTCAGGGGGCGCCGGGCCAGCGTTTCGCGCAGCAGGGTCTCGGCGGCACGCACGTCGGCCTCGCTGGGCTCACCGCGCAGGTCCAGGGTGCATTCGGGGTGGGTCATGTTGACGGCGTCCACGGCAAAGGCCGGGTTAACGCGCACGAAAGCCTGGGCCAGCAGATGTTCGCCGCTGTGCCGCGCCATGTGCCGCCAGCGCCGCGCCGCGTCCACCTCGCCCGCAACTGCTGTGCCGACGGCGGGCGGCGGGCCGTCCAGCATGTGCCAGATCAGGCCGGTCGCCTTGTCCTTGCGTGTGTCGGTCACGCAAGCCTCGCCGCCCGGCCAGCGCAGGACGCCGTGGTCAGCGCCCTGGCCGCCACCCGCCGGGTAGAAGGCGGTGGCGTCCAGCGCGACTTCCGAACCGCTCACCGCGTGAACGGTGGCCCTGAAGGCCAGCTGGCCCGGGTCCTGATGGTAGAGGGGCCGGGTCAAGGCCGGGCGCCCTCCACCGCGCGGGTGAACCGGATCAGCTCCAGCAGACCCGCCGTGTCGTAGGCATCGGCAGCCTTATAGGGGCCGACGAACACGCTGGGCGTGCTGTTCAGGCCCAGCCGCCGGGCCTCGGCCAGCCCGGCGTCCACGGCTACCTTGCCGCCCCGCACCGTCAGACAGGTGTTGAAGGTGGCGGTGTTCAGGCCCGTTTCGGCAGCCAGGGCGGTGAAGGTCTGGTCCGCTTTGCCCGTCAGCCACGACTGATCGCGGAACAGCGCGTCCTTGTAGGCCCAGAATTTTCCCTGCTGGGCGGCGCATTCGCTGGCCTCGGCGGCGGGGCGGGCCAGCGGGTGGATGCTTTCCAGCGGGAACTGGTGGAACTCCACACGCACGTCGTCCGGCAGGGCCCGCAGCAGGGCGGGCAGCGTCTCGCTCTCGAACTGGCGGCAGTACGGGCACTGGAAATCGCTGTAGACGCGCAGCACCACGTCGTCCGTTCCGGCCTTGCGGGCCGGCAGGGCGTTGACGGTTGGCGTGAAGTTGCCGTCCGGCACGCGGGCCAGTTGCAGGTCCACCACCACCGCCTCAGCAGTCGCCTTGATGGTGACCAGGAAGGGGTCCGCCTCGACCGTGATGCCCTTCAACAGCTGTTCTCCAATGCCCTCACGGTTCAGGAAGCCGAGCATGGGTTCGGCCAGCCCGGCCCCGAAACCGCTGAGCAGGCCGGTCAGTCCGGCCGCCCGCGCTGCGGCCTTCGGGGACTGGGTGACGGTGATCGTCGCACCGGTCAGGTACATGTGCCGGACCTGCAGCAGCGCGGACGAGCCGTCGGCAAAGGTCAGGACGTTGGCGCTGCCCAGCGCGGCCTTCTCGGCCGTGAGCCTGGGGCTGCTGAGAAACGGTGTCAGCGGCTGGCCCACCTGCGCCCCGGCCCCGCCTGCACACAGCGCGCCCAGCAGGAAGGCCCGGCTCAGAAGGTTGAGATTGGCTGGAAGTGGCATGGCTTCATGCTAAGGCACGCCCGCCACCCGCAGGTCCGCCGCAGGCAGGGCCGTGAGATCACCCTGCGGCGTCAGCGGTCCGCCGAGAGAAACTGCACCGCCGCGTCCCGCATGCCCTGGCTGGTGTAGTGGCCCACCCCGGCAAAGACCTGCTCGTGAAAGAGGTCAGCGTGTCCTGCCCGCGCGTACGCCGCGCGCAACGCCTGCGCTGTGGGCGTGTGGTGCGAGGCCAGCTCGAACGTGGGGTCGCTGTCCCCGCTGGCCAGCAGCAGCGGCGTGGGCGGGAACCCGTCGGCGTGGGCATTGGGCCGGTGCTGCTCCAGAAATGCCCGCAGTTCCGGCCTTCTCACCTCCGGCTCCTGCCACACGCCCGACGAGATCAGCGCCGACGCCCGCCCGATTCGCGTTTCGGTGCGGGCCAGGGTCAGCGCCACGTAGCCGCCCATGCTGGAGCCGATGGCGGCGGTGGGGCGCGGGCCAAGAAGCTCTGCCAGCGCGTCCAGCAGGGCCGGAGCCTCGGCCACCGAACGGCGCACGCTCTCCCAGACATACTCGCGGGCATTGAGGCCGGGCGGGGTGTCGGCCTGCCGTTCGCCGTGCAGCGGGGCGTCGGGAATCACCACCGCCCAGCCCCGCGTCGCCAGCGCGGCATACACGCCCAACTTGCCCTCCTTGGCGGCCCAGGCCCCGTGGTAGACGAGGCAGACTGCCTGCACCTCCTGACCTTCCGGGGGCAATTCCAGGAGGCAGGGCATGCCGGACAGGACATGGCGTTCAACGCGGTAGGGCTGGCCGTTCACCGTGGGCGCAGCGTGTGGGTCTGAGGGATGGAAGGCGCGGGTCATTCCAAGGGTATACGCGAAGCGTCTCGGTCCAGCCTGAAGTGCCACACATCCGGGTTTCTTAATTTTGCCCAGCCGTCGTAGGTCAGGCCCAGCAGCAGCGCCAGCAGATTGCCGTGGGTCACAACGGCGGTAAGACCGTTCGGGTCACGCGCGTCGTGCAGGGCCGCGAGGGCGCGGGCTCTGGCCCCCGTACCGGATTCGCCGCCGGGAAGTTTCAGCGCAGGTGCGGCGAAACTTGCCCTTAGCGCGGTCTGCCAGTGGGGGAGATCGGTGGGGCTCAAGACGCGCTCGGTCAGCCGTCCATCGGCTTCGATCTTCAGACCCAGCGCTTCCGCCAGAGGCCGCGCCGTGTCCAGCGCCCGTCCCCACGGACTGCTGACGATGCGGGTAATGGCGTACTGCTCAAGCTGCGTAACCAGCCTGTGTGCCTGCGCCTCACCCTCCGCCGTCAGCGGTGCGTCGGGAGCCTGTCCGCTGGCCTTCGCATGCCGGATCAGCAGAAATGCGCCGCTCACTCTTTTTTCTCCGGCGCGACGTGCTTGCGCAGCAGCCGGATCTGCCCCCGGTGGCTGACCTCGTCCTCCATGACGTGAAACCAGGCCCAGTGGTGGTTCATGTCGTGGTAGGGCGCGGGCATCCGCGAGGCCAGCCAGCCGTCGTCCTTTGTCTTGAACGTCTCCAGCGTGAGGCTGCGGGAGGCGTCCAGCTCGGCCAGCAGCGTGTCCAGACACTGCCCGGTGGGGGGCGGCATGCCTTCCTTGCCCATTGTCAGTCCTCCCAGGATCGCGGCATCCTTCTCGCCCTCGCCAAAGTCGCGGCCCTCGAACGACATCATCTGGTAGGCCCGGTCCACCGCCGCGATGTGCGCCAGCAGCATGCCAATGGAGTTGTCGAAGCCCTCCGGCCGGTGTCGAGCTGCTGCGTCTTCAGTCCCTCCACCGCCTGCAAGGTGGTCAGGCGGACGTAGTTCATCATCTCTGCCAGCGCGCCGATCTGCGGCGTGTACCGGGGTTCGGGCTCAATACGGTAGGCACGCTCGGATCGCAGGCTCTCGGCTCGGCTCATACCCTTCTTATACACGGCCTCCCCGACTTCTCAGGTCGGTTTGCAGGGCGTCTACGTTGACATCGCGCACCCGCCCGCCAAGATCACGCGCGGCCCAGGCGGCGGCGATGCCGGCAGCCTCGCCCATGCTGTGGCAGTTCTGCTGGACCCGGATGGCCGACTGGGCCTCAAAGGTGCTGCTGGCTGCCCGCCCCGGCACTAACAGGTTGACCATGCCAATGGGGACGATGGCGCGGTACGGAATCTCGTGGTAGGCGTCCTTCGCAAAATACGGCGCAGTG
The DNA here is from genome assembly GCF_014647055.1 of Deinococcus aerolatus. Taxonomy (NCBI): domain Bacteria; kingdom Thermotogati; phylum Deinococcota; class Deinococci; order Deinococcales; family Deinococcaceae; genus Deinococcus; species Deinococcus aerolatus. The sequence continues at coordinate 227,963 of NZ_BMOL01000004.1, forward strand.
CCGTCGCGCTCGTGCAGCAGCTTCGCGCCGCCCTTGACGCTGTGAATGTCCACCGGGTAGTGGTTGCGGCAGATGGTATCGGGGAAACGGGCGCAGTCCAGAATATCGGCCAGCGTCAGCGTGTACTCGCCCACGATGCGCCGCGACTCGCGCACGCCCACCATCGGGGCCACCACGCCGATAAATGCGGCCTCGCAGCCGGGCAGATACGCGCGGCAGAAGGCAGTCAGCCGGTCAATAGCCTCCCGTCCGTCGGTCTGCGCCGCGCTGAGTTGCCAGGGATCCGTGCCGTCGTGTAACTCGGCGCGAATGCGCGGGCAGTTGAAGCTGATCTCGCCGGGCCGGCCAGGAATGCTGAAACCCTGGAAATAGTCGCCGTCGCGCTCCAATAGCACGCCGCCCTCTACCGCCCCCCGGAACAGCGGCTCCAGCGTGCTGTTCTTGCCCCAGACCATCCAGAAGTGCAGGAAGTTCTCGCCGGTCTGACCCTGCCCGTTCTCGTTCAGGAAGGCGCACAGCCGCGCCGTGTCCACCCCGGCCACCGTGAAGCGCAGGCTCATGGCCTGGTGTACGCCGTCCTCGTCGCCTGCGTGGAAGGGCACGCCCGCACGGGTGGCGAGGTCCGCGTCCCCGGTGGCATCGATGAACACAGTGGCCTCCAGGGCTTGCAGGCCGCCCTTGTTGTGAATGACAAGAGAGGTGATGCGCCGTGAATTCTCGCCATCTGTCAGGAACGGTTGAACGATATGCGTGTGGTACAGCACCTCGCCGCCCGCCTCCAGCAGCATCTGCTCCAGCACGAATTTCATGCCCTCGGGATTGAACCAGTTGTCGTTGCCGCCGGGGTCCACCGCGCCGTCGCCACGGGCCAGCAGGCGGGCCTTCAACTCATCCGTCAGCCCCCTGTTCAGGTTCTCGCCTGCCGAGACGTTCCGCATCAGCGGCGTAACCCAGGCGTTGGTGCCGGTGCCGCCCAGGCTGCCCTGCGCCTCGATCACCAGCACCCGCGCTCCGGCACGGGCGGCGGCAATTCCGGCAATAGCACCCGCCGTGCCGCCCCCGGCAACGATCACGTCCCAGGTCTGGGGATGGGTGGAGCAGGCCAGATTCACGCCGCCGCCCAGGCTCTTCCCTCAAGCCACCGGGCACACGCCATACGCCTCCTCACCCCTTCACCGCCCCCTCCAGCCCCTTCATGAAGTACTTCTGCCCGAAGGCGAAGACGATCAGGATGGGAATGATCGTGATCACCGCGCCCGCCATCACCGCGCGGCTGTTGGTGCTGAAGGTTCCGTTTAGCTCCAGCAGGCCCGCCGAGAGCGGCAGCAGGTTCTTGTCCGGCAGCATGATCCGCGCCCAGAGGAAGGAGTTCCAGTACGCCACGAATTCCAGAATGGCGAACGCCGCTATGGTGGGCGTCGCCAGCGGCAGCATGATGCGCCGCCAGATGGTCAGCTCGGAGGCCCCGTCGATGCGGGCGGCCTCGATCAGCTCCAGCGGAATGCCCAGGTACGCCTGCCGCAGCAGGAACAGCCCCACGATGCTGGCCAGCCCCGGCAGCACCACCGCCATGTACTGCCGGATGGCGTCGATCACCGGGTTGGTCTGCTGCAACAGCCCCAGCTTGATGGTGGTGATGTAGTTGACGATCAGCCCCGACTCGTTGGGCAGCACCATCAGCGCCAGAATCGCATAGAAGATCAGGTCACGGCCCGGAAAACGCATTTTCGCCAGCGGGTAGGCGGCCAGTGTCGCCAGCGTCACGGTCAGGGTCACGCCCAGCGTGCAGATGATCAGGCTGTTTAAAATCAGCCGCCAGAAGGGAACGGTGGTGCCCTTCCACATCTCGGAGTAGTTGCGCAGACCCACGGCTTTGGGCAGGATCTTGGCCTCGTAGATATTGCCGGTCGGCTCGAAGCTGGTGATCAGCGTCCAGTAGAACGGGTACAGCATGATCAGCGCCACGGCAATCAGCACAGCGTAGGCCAGCAGGTCGGTCAGGCGGCGGCGGTGATTGCGGCGGGCCTTGAGCCTCGCGGCGGTGACGGCAAACGAATCGGGCTGGGCCGGGGCGGGGCGGGTTTCAACCATCGGCTTTCCCCCCCCGCGTCAGGCGGAAATTGATCAGCCCGAAGATGATGGAAATCACCGCAATGATGATGCCCCCGGCGGCGGCCAGCCCATACTGAAAGTCCTGAAAGGCCCGCGAATACGTGTAGAACAGCGCCGAATACGTGCTTCCGGCAGGGCCGCCCTGGGTCATCACGTAGATTTCCTCGAACACCTTGATGGCGCTGATGGTGGACAGCAGGCTGCACACCAGAATGGTGGGCCGCAGCCCCGGCAGCGTGATGTTCCAGAACACCTGCAGGCGGTTCGCGCCGTCAATGGTGGCGGCTTCCTCCAGTTCGGGGCTGATGCCCTGCAGGCCTGCCAGATACAGCACCATGTAGTAGCCGATGCCCTTCCACAGCGTCACGAACATCACGGCATACAGTGCGGTGGCCGGGTTGTTCAAAAAGCTGCCGCCACTGTGCAGGCCCAGAAAACCCAGCACCGCGTTGACCGGCCCCTCCTGCTGGTACATCCAGTTCCAGATCAACCCCACCACGGCAAAACTGGTCACGACAGGCACGTAGAACGCCGTGCGAAAGAAGCCGATGCCTTTCATCGGGCGGTTGACCAGCAGCGCCACCAGCAGGGCGATCACCTGAATCACCGGCACGATCAGAATGTACTTGAGGCTGTTGGTTAGGCCGGACCAGAACTGCTCGTCCTGCCACAACTCTTCAAAGTTGTCCAGCCCCACCCACTGCGGCGGACTGATGATGTTGTATTTGGTGAAGGCCAGGTATGTACCGAAAATGACCGGCCAGGTGTGGTACACCACCAGCAGAATCAGAAACGGCAGCAGGAAGGCGTAGGAGATCAGCGTGTTGCGCACGGTGACTTTCGCGCCTGTGCCGCCGACACGGTGCTGTTCTCGGCGCGAGGCTCGCCGGGGAGTGGTGGTCATGGGGGCAAGGATAAACGGTGCGGGGCGCGGGGAAGACACACTTGCGCCGCCCACTGGAATTGCGCGTTCCAGACGCTCAGCCCCTGGCCCGTTCAGGACACCAGCAGACCACGAAAAAGCCCCCACCCACAGGGGCAGGGGCCGGAACTCTGGAAATCAGAGGCTGAGCGTCAGTGTCCGTCGCCGTCCTTGGACTCGCGTTTGCCTTCGTTGTAGTTGGCATTCGCTTCGGCGTTGTGGACTTCGGCCTTGGCCCGGTCTTCAGTGGCCTTGGCCTTGTCTTCCATGTTGTCCATGGTGCCGCCCATATTGGACGCCAGGTCGTGCCCAGCAGCGCGGGCGCGGTCCGCACCCTCTTTGACCTTGGCCTTGGCCGCGTCCAGCATGTTTCCAGCCGTGCTCTTGTCATCACTCATGTAAATGACCTCCTGAAGTTGGATTCCCGTTAAGGTGTTCTCAGAGTGCGTTGTTCGTCTGCGGATCGTGTGAGATCCACCTTCAGATGGGAAGGCCGTTCCGGGGAGATTGCCTGATGGTTCCTCTCATCGTGTCTTTTGGACCCGGCCCAAACCCGGCCAGTGACACTCTGGTTTTCTCCCCACAGCGCCCCGAAGCGTTAGATTGGAAGTTATGAGCAGCCATATTCAGCGGCCCGAGCAGGGCGAGAAGATCAGCATGCAGGGCGGGAAACTCACCATCCCCAACCACCCGGTTATTCCCTTTGTGGAAGGCGACGGCACCGGCCCTGACATCTGGAAGGCCAGCGTGCGCGTGCTGGACGCCGCCGTCGAGAAGGCTTACGGCGGCGAGCGCAAGATCGAGTGGATGGAAGTCTACGCGGGCGAGAAGAGCGTGCAGGTCTACGGCGAGGGCCAGTGGCTGCCGCAGGAAACCCTGGACGCCTTCGACGAGTATCTGTTCGGCATCAAGGGGCCGCTGACCACGCCCGTCGGCGGCGGCATCCGCAGCATCAACGTGGCGCTGCGCCAGGAACTTGACCTGTACGCCTGCGTGCGCCCGGTGCAGTACTTCGCGGGCGTACCCAGCCCCCTCAAGAACCCCGAATACGTCAACATGACCATCTTCCGCGAGAACACCGAGGACATCTACGCCGGGATCGAATACATGGCCGGGACTCCCGAAGCCGCCAGGATGCGCGAGTTCCTGGTGGGCGAGATGGGCGTGACCAAGATCCGCTTCCCCGAGACCAGCTCGTTTGGCGTCAAGCCCGTGTCCAGGGACGGCACCGAGCGTCTGGTGCGCGCCGCCATCCAGTACGCCATCGACAACAACCGTCAGAGCGTGTCACTGGTCCACAAGGGCAACATCATGAAGTTCACCGAGGGCGCGTTCCGCGACTGGGGCTATGAACTGGCCAAGAAGGAATTCGGGGCCAAGGAGATCGACGGCGGTCCGTGGTGCGAGCTGCCCGGCGGAATCATCATCAAGGACGTGATCGCCGACAACTTCCTGCAGCAGATTCTGCTGCGCCCCAAGGAATACGACGTCATCGCCACGCTGAACCTGAACGGCGACTACATCAGTGACGCGCTTGCGGCGCAGGTGGGCGGCATCGGCATCGCGCCGGGGGCCAACATCAACTACGTGACCGGGCACGCCATCTTCGAGGCCACCCACGGCACCGCGCCCAAGTACGCGGGCAAGAACGTCATCAACCCCTCCTCGGTGATTCTGTCCGGCGAGATGATGCTGCGCTACATGGGCTGGACCGAGGCCGCCGACATGATCCTCAAGGGCCTGGACGCGACCATCGCCCAGAAGGTCGTGACCTACGACTTCGCCCGCAACATGGAAGGCGCCAAGGAAGTCAAGACCAGCGAGTTTGCCGACGCGATTATCGGCAACATGGCGTAAAGCCGGAGGTACCAGGGGAGGCCGGAGCGGATGCTCCCGGCCTCTTTCTGTTGTCTGCCCGTCCTCTGTCGCAGCGGCCCCGTCTCCCAGCAGGCTCACTTTCCCCGAAGGCTCCCCATAGCCTCCCGCCTGCCCTATGCTTCTGGCATGGCAAGACTGATTCTGGCCGCGATTGGCGTGGTGCTGCTGGCGGTGGCGGCGCTGGCGCTGGTGTGGTTGCTGGGCCAGCTGCTGGTGGGGCTGGGCGCGTTCGTGGTGGGCACGGCGGGAGTGCTGTGGCGCCTGCTGGGGTTCCTGATCGTGGTGGGCGGACTGGGCGGGCTGGTGTACTTCCTGGCCAGTGCCTGGCGGCCCTCGTCGCGCGCGCAGGCCAGCCCTCAAGCTGTGCAGGCGGCTGCAAAATCGGCCCCGCAGCGTGTTCGTCAGCCCGGAGCATGACCCACCCGGACCGCTTTCTGGGCCGCGCCGACGTCTATGCCTCGGCTCGCCCGACGTATCCCCCGGTGCTGGGCGGGTGGCTGGCGGGACGGGACCTGCTGTCTGGCCGCGTGGTGGATGTGGGGGCGGGCACGGGGCTGTTTACCGGGCTGCTCCTGGCCCATGGCACGGGACCAGCCTTCTCGGTGGACGCTGTGGAACCCAACCCGGAGATGCGCGGCCGGCTTGAGGCGGCTCTGGCGCAGGAGATCGTAGCGGGCCGCCTGCGCGTGCAGGGGGGCACCTCCGAGGCCACCTCGCTGGCCCCGGCCTCGGTCTCGCTGGTCACCGCCGCGCAGGCCGCGCACTGGTTCGCCCCCGCGCCCACCGTGCAGGAATTCCGGCGGGTGCTGGTTCCGGGCGGACGGGTGCTGCTGGTCTGGAACGACTGGCGCGGCGTGGACACCAGGTTTAACGCGGCTTACCATGACGTTGTGACCGCCTTCAGCCGCGAGGACGGCGAACGGATCTCGCGCGTGCCGCAGCAGGAGTTGCCGCACCTGCTGCCGGGCGGCTTCGAGGAAAAGACCTTCGACAACCCGGTGCGCTTCACCCGCGAGCGACTGCCGGCCCTGGCCGGGAGCGTCAGCTATCTTCCCGCGCCGGGTGACCCGCAGTTCGCGGCGATGGCAGGTGAACTGGACGCGGCCTTCGCGGCCCACGCGTCCGGCGGTCACGTCACGCTGACCTACCGCACGCACGCCTACCTGGGCCGCCTGGACTGAGCGGCCTGCCTGCCGGGCCGGGCAGTGTTACGCTGTGGTCATAAAGGAGGCCACGCGCCATGACCATTGCCATCGACGATCCCAAACGCACCGGGTATGCCGCCGAGGTGGTGGCGAACGCCTTTCTGGAACTGGCACGCGCCGAGGGCCGCACCCTGACGCAGATGCAGGTGCACAAGCTGGTGTACATCGCACACGGCTACACGCTGGCGTTGCTGGGCCGCCCGCTGATGTACAACACGGTGCATGCCTGGCAGCGCGGGCCGGTGGTGCAGCGGCTGTGGCAGCACTGGGGCGAACGCGGCCGGGATCCGATTTCAGAGCCGCTGCCCGTCGCGCCCGGCGAACCTGATCTGGCCGACGACGGCGAGGCGCTGGAGGTCATCCGCAGCGTATGGAACGGTTACGGCAGCATGGAGGGCGGCGAACTCTCGCGCCTGACGCACCGCGCGGGCAGCCCATGGTCCCAGACCTACGGCCTGCAGGACAACCTGATTCCCGACGAGATCACCCGCGAGTACTACACCACCCTGGCGCGCAGTGCCTGAAGCGGCGGATCTGCCGCGCGCCGGTGACCCACCCGCCGTACCCCCGGACGGCCCGTCCGTCATCGAGCGGGCGGTGCAGCAGGGCCTGGAAAGCGAACGCCGCTCGCCCGCCCAGGGGGCCGATCTGGAGCGGCTGACCCGCCAGCTGCGTTACCGCGAGGCGGTGGACCAGCGCCTGTTGCGGCTGGGCGTGGGTGCAATCGTGTTTATCCTGTCCGCAGGCTGGCTGGCCGCCGACGTGACCCTGACCCTGGCCGCCGGCTGGGGCGAACTGGGCGGGCGGCCCTTCAGGCTGGACAGCAGCGTGCTGGTGGCCTTTCTTACCACCAGCACTGCCACCGTGATCGGGCTGTTCCTGGTCTTCCTGCGCTGGCTGTACCCGCAAACCAACGGCGGCAGGGGCGGGGAACGCGAACCGGACGTGGACCGGAGCTAGTCAAAGCCCCCTCGGTGAAGAGGGGGGAGTGGGGCAGGGGGCGCCTACTTCAGCAGGTTGCGCGCAATCACCACGCGCTGGATCTCGTTGGTGCCCTCGTAGATCATGTTGAGCTTCACGTCACGCAGCAGTTTTTCCACCGGGTACTCGCCCACGTAGCCGTAGCCGCCGTGAACCTGAATCCCCTCGTTGGCGGCGCTGAAGGCCATTTCCGAGCAGTACGCCTTGGCAATCGCGCTCTCGAAGCCGTGCGGCATTCCCTGATCCACCAGCCACGCGGCCTTCTGGTACATCAGGCGGCCCGTTTCAATCCCCATCGCCATCTCGGCCAGCTTGAACTGAATGGCCTGGAATTCGGTGATGGGCTTGCCGAAGGCCTCGCGCTCCTTGGCGTACTTGATGCTCTCTTCCATCGCGCGGCGGGCAATGCCCACGGACCCGGCCGCCACCGGAATGCGGGTCTTGTCCAGGGTCTTCATGGCGATCTTGAAGCCGTCGCCCAGGCCGCCCAGCTGGTTTTCCTTGGGCACGCGCACGTCCTCGAACACCAGTTCGCTGGTCAGGCTGGCACGCTGGCCCATCTTGTGCCCGATCTTGTGGTGGCTGAAGCCGGGGGCGTCCTTGGGGACCACCAGGGCCACGGTGGCCTTGTGACCACCGTTTTTATCCGTCGTGGCGAACACCACGTTGAACTCGGCCACGCCGCCGTTGCTGATCCACATCTTGGTGCCGTTCAGGATCCAGGCGTCGCCGTCGTCACGCGCCACGGTCGCCATGCCCGCCGCGTCCGAACCGTTGCCAGGTTCGGACAGGGCAAAGGCAGCCAGCCCGGCCTTCTCGGTCAGCGGCCCCAGGAAGCGGGCCTGCTGCTCCTCGGTGCCGCCGATCAATATGGGCGCAATGCCCAGTTCGGAGGCCATCAGCACGGTGTAGATGCCCATGCAGCCGTAGGCCAGCTCCTCACCGATCAGGCACTCATCGAACATGCCCAGGCCCAGGCCGCCCGCGTGCTCGGGAATGGTGGGGTTCAGCAGTCCGACCTCGAAGGCCTTTTCCACAACCTGCCACGGCAGCTCTTCACGGCGATCATACTCGGCGGCAATCGGGATGATTTCCTTGCGGGCAAAGTCGCGGGCAAGCTGCTGCAGCTGGCGCTGCTCATCATTCAGGGTGAAATCCATGCGGGACACTCCTTGGGCAAAAGATCGGGGAATTGAGAAGGCACGGGGGCAAAATTAGACTGGGTTCAATCTACCATTCTGACAGGTGAAGGGTGTGTCCCGCCGCCCACTGCGTGTCCCTTTGTGCCGATCACGCTCTGGTCATGGGCGGCCCGGTACAACCAGGGGGCTGCCGGGGCAACTGGCCCCAGGGCCCCAGGGAGGCGGGGAAGGATGCAGAATAGGATTGCACACAGCGTCAGAATGGACATCACCGACGACGAGACCTTCGGCGACAACGAGCCCGCCAGCGTGACCCGGTCAGGCACGTTCGTCCTGGACACGGCGCGCCCGGAACAGACCGATCTGACGGCCGGCAAGTGCGGCGGCGAGGTGCGGGTGGTGACCTACCGGGTGTCCGGCGAGATCAGCAGCGGGGCTGGTACATTCCCGATTCCAACTTCGAGGTGACAATTCCCGTGCAGTTCGCGGCCTTGCCCCAGCCCGACGCCAGCTACGACGTGGCACTGAGCGCCTGCCGGGCGCTGAGCTTCAAGGGCGTGCAGGACAGCGGCCTGAACCTGTACTTCCGGCCCGACGTGGCCGGACGCTGCGCCGCCGGGGTGGCGCAGACCATGTTAAACAACATCGAGATCTGAGGCGGGGACGGCTACACGCTCAGCTGCACGATCAGCCGTTCCAGCGTGGTTCCGGCGTCCAGCCCGCGTTTCATCGCCAGATCGGCGTCCAGGATGCGGGCGAGGTGGGTGCGGATCTTTGCCTCGTTGAGCCTGCGGGCCACGTCCAGCGCCTTCTTGGCCGGGTACGGCTTGACGCCCAGGCGCTGGGCCGCCGCCGCCTCGGTCACGCGGCCTTCCTCCTGCAACAGGGCCACGCAGCGGGCCACCAGGCTGTACTGCCACACCACCGCCCCCATCAGCTTGAAGGGGTCCTCGCCGGAGGCCAGCAGGCGGCGCAGTTGCCCCACCGCCTCGCCGGGGCGGCCCGCCGTCGCCGCGCCCAGCATGGCGAAGCTGTCGCCGGGCGGCTCGCGGCCCACCACGCGCTGCACGGCGTCGCGGGTGTGCGGTCCCGGCAGCAGCGCCAGCTTGGTCAGCTCACTGGCAATGCCGGCCAGATCGGCCCCGAACACCTCGGCCAGATAGGCGGCGGCGTCGCGGTCCAGCGGTATCTTCTGCTTTCTGGCGTACTGCACCACCCAGCCCGCCACCTCGCCGGGTTTGCTGGGCGCAGCAGAGACGATCTGCTCGCCGCGCGTCTGATACAGCTTGACGCGGCCTGCCGGCGCCGACTCGTCCAGCACGGCGACGGTCACGGCGGCGCCCGCCAGCAGTTCCATCAGCGCCTTGTCGGGCTTGACGCCGTCCAGATCCACGATCACGCCGCCGTCGCCGAACAGGCCCGGCGACAGGTGCGGCCCCAGCGTCTGTGCCGTCACGTCGTCGCCGCCCAGCCGGGGCAGCTCACGCGGATTCAGCCCGCGGCTGGTCAGCGTCTCGCGCAGGGCCTCTTCCGCCAGAAAGCGGTTGCCGGTAAAGGCCAGCAGGGTCAAGGGCCGCCGCCGTCCCCCGGAAAACCGGACCCAGCAAGGGGACCACCGGCCAGCGCACCCAGTTCGGCCACCTCGGCGCAACTCAGGGCGGACAGGCCCAGCTCCTGGCGGGCCAGACACAGCAGGCGCAACATGGCGGGGGCGCTGTGGGGACGCTGGGCCGGGTCACGCGCCAGCGCGCAGCGCAGCAGAGGGTGCAGCGCGTCCGGGCCGGGCAGCTCGGCGCGGTTGGTGTGGATGCCCGCCAGCCAGCCCAGGGCGTCCTGGTAGGGGGGCATGCCCGCCAGACAGTCGAACAGCAGCACCCCCAGCGAGTACAGGTCGCTGCGGGCGTCGCCGCGCATGCCGTAGAACTGCTCGGGGGCCATGAAATGCGGCGTGCCCATGCGCGTGCCGCTGTGGATGTCCAGTGGCAGGTGCCGGGCGTGGCTCATGCCGAAATCGATGATTCTCACGGCGTCCCGGCCTGCCCGCCCGCCCGCAAGCAGCACGTTTTCCGGCTTCAGGTCCTGGTGGGTCACGCCCTGGCCGTGCAGGTACATCACGCCGAACAGCAGGCCCAGCGTGACCTCGGTGGCCTGCTCCACGCTCAGGGGACCACCTTCCAGCCGCTCGCGCAGGGTGCCGCCCTCGATGAACGGAAACAGCAGCTGGGTGGGGGAGGACGCCAGCAGCGGCACGATCCCCGGATGGCTCAGCGAGGCGGCCACCCGGCCCTCATGGTGAAAACGGGCGCGGGCATCAGGGTCATCGACCATCAGGGTCTTGACGAACACCGGCTGACCACGCCACCGCGCCGCCTCGCTCCGGACGCCGCCCCGTTCAGCCAGTGGCGTCCGGGACTCCAGCTCCTGGGAATGGGTCAGCTCCTGCACCGCTTTACTGTAGGTTAAATGCTTCACGATGTCAGTAACTGCTCTGTGGGCTCTGCAGCGGCGGTGTCCTCGCCGGATGGCGGCGGTCCGGTCACCGGGCAAGGTCACGGCGCAGCGGGCCGACATTCGGGCTGCGATCCTGGCGGGCGGTCAACTTCCGCGCCGCACTTCCCGATTAGACTGCGGCACATGCTGCCTTCCGAACTTCTTCCGGCTGACGCCCCCCGCGCCGTCGTCTTCGATTTCGACGGCACCATTCTGGACACCGAGACCCGCGAGTTCTGGCACTGGCAGCAGCTGTACCGGCAGCATGGGCGCGAGCTGGCGCTGACCGACTGGCAGCGCGGCATCGGCACCTGGGATGCCTTCGATCCCTGGGCCGGGCTGCCCGACGAGGTGCAGGCGGACCGCGAGAACGTTCACGCGGACCTGCACGCCCGGATCGTGGCCGACATCGGCGAGCAGGACCTGCGCCCCGGCGTGCGCGCGGTGCTGGAAGGGCTGCACGCTGCCGGGTTCCCGCTGGCCCTGGCCACCAGCAGTGACCGCCGCTGGGTGACGCGCTGGCTGGAGCAGCACGGCCTGCTGAACCTGTTCACGGTGCTGTGCACGCGCGACGACGTGCGGCGCGTCAAGCCGGACCCGGAACTGTACGTGCTGGCCACCCAGCGCCTGGGCCTGCGCGCCGGGGAGTGTCTGGCGGTGGAGGACAGCCTGAATGGGGGACTGGCCGCGGTCGCCGCTGGCCTGCGGCTGGTGGTCGTGCCCAACGACGTGACCCGGACCCAGCCCTTTCCGCCGGAGTGGGCGAGGCTGAACGACGGCTTCTCGCTGGGGCTGGTGGGGCTGCTGGAGGCGGCGGGCGTGCAGGGTGCGGAGCAGGGGCTGGGACAGCGGTCCTAGCCTCCCCTGTGGGCCGCCTCACCCGTCTGTCAGCGTTTCTCGCTGCTGTGTCCGGGCCTGACCCGCAGTTCGGGCTGGACGTGATGGGCGGCGTGGTTGGCGGCGACGGCGGCCTGCGCGAAGGCCAGCGAGATCAGCTTGAACTCGCCGCCTGACTGCGCCACGTCGCCCACCGCCCACACGCCGTCCAGGGCGGTGCACCCGCCGGGGCCGTCCGGGACGTACTCGCCGCGCCAGTCCAGCGGCCACGCCTGAACGGGGGAGAGGTCCGGCAGGTAGCCGCCCAGAATCAGGACCGTGTCGGCCCCGGCCGTACGCCGCTCGCTGTTCACTTCCAGCTGGGCCCCGTGCGGCGTGAGCCCCAGCAGGCGGGCCGGGGCCAGGACCTCCAGCTGCCCGGCCGCCCTCGCCGTTTCCAGCCGCGCCAGTGATGCGGGATCGCCCCGGAACAGGGCCCGGCTGTGGGTCAGGGTGACTGTTGCCCCGGCTTCCAGCAGGTCCAGCGCCGCCCGCGCCGCCTGCGGCACGCCGCCCACGATCAGCACCCGCCGCCCACCCAGCCCGGCGGGATCGGGGAGGTCTGTTCTCACGTCGGGGTGCGAGTCCACGCCGGGAACGCGGGCTGCGCGGGGCAACAGCGCCCCCAGACCTGCCGCCAGGATCACCGCGCCTGCCGTGAAGCTGCCCTGGTCCGTCCCGACACGCCAGCCACTCCCGGCCCGTTTCAGGCTGCGGGCCACCGTGTTCACGCGCACCTCCGTGTCCAGCCCGTCTAGTTGCCGCAGCAGGTGCTGAATCACCTCCGCCGCCCGCGCACCCGGCAAGCCCGGCACGTCGTACACGCGTTTATCGGGGTACAGGGCCCCCAGCTGGCCGCCTGCCTCGGCCCGCGCTTCCAGTACGCGCACGCTCAGCCCGCGCCACGCCGCGTAAAAGGCCGCGTGAAGCCCCGCGGGACCGGCGCCAATCACCAGAATGTCGGAATGCTGCGGCGTCATCAGAAAAAAGTATGGCAAAGCGGGCGGAGGCGAATGCCTGTCCGCTGCTGCCAGGGGCCCTACTTGCGGCGGTGGCCCAGCATCTCGTGCCTGTGGACCACCTTAGCGCGGGGGCGGCCCTGGGCCTTGCCCTGCGCCTGCTCGTGGGTGTCCAGCGCCTGCCAGTCGGCGAAGGTATACACGTCCACACCGCGTTCCTGCAACAGGGTGTCGATGTCGGCGCGGGTGGCGTGTTCGGCGGCAGGCAGTGCCCCGGCCCCGGCGTCGGCAATCAGCCCGGCCACGGTGTCGGTGGCGTCCTTGCGGTTGGTGCCGATCACGCCGCTGGGGCCGCGCTTGATCCAGCCGGAGGTGTACTCGCCCGCGCGGCCCTCTACACGCCCCTCCGTGTTGGGAATCACGCCGCGTTTCTCGTCAAAGGGCACGCCCGGCAGCGCCACACCCCGGTAGCCCACCGAGCGCAGCACCAGCTGCACCGGCAGCACCTCAGTTTCGCCGGTGCCCACCGCATTGCCGGCGTCGTCCAGCGTGTTGCGCTCGATTTTCAGGCCCGAGACGTTACCCTGCTCATCTCCCAGGATTTCTACCGGGGACACCAGAAAGCGCAGGTGAACGCGGCGCGGCTTGGGCTGTGGCGGGCGGCTGGAAAAGTCGCGGATCACTTCCAGATTCTTCTTTACCACGTTGTCGGTGAGGGCGGCCTCGGCGTCCTGGTCAACCGCCACCTCCTCGGGCCGGACCACCGGGGCGGCGTCGGACAGCTCGCCGAATTCGCGCAGTTCCTTGGTGGTGAACTTGGCCTGGGCCGCGCCGCGCCGTCCAAGGATCCACACGTCCGTCACCGGGCTGCCTTCCAGCACCTCCAGCGCGTGCGGGGCAATGTCGGACTCCCGGAGTTCCTCCACCGTCTTGAGCAGGATGCGGCTGACGTCCAGCGCCACGTTGCCCACGCCCACCACCGCGACGCCGGTGGCAGAGAGCACCATCTCGCGGGCGGCGGCGTCGGGGTGGCCGTTGTACCACGCCACGAATTCAGTGGCGCTCATGGAGCCGCTCAGGTCCTCGCCGGGAATGCCCAGGCGGCGGTCCCCGCTGGCCCCCACGGTGTACATGATGGCGTCGTAGTGGGCCTTCAGGTCATCGTGGGTCAGGTCCTTGCCGAATTCCACGTTGCCCAGAAAACGCACGCGCGGGTCGCTGAAGGTCTTCTCGAAGCCCCTGGTCACACTCTTGATGGTCAGGTGGTCCGGGGCGACGCCGTAGCGCACCAGACCGTAGGGGGTGGGCAGGCGGTCGAACACATCCACTTCGGCGGGAATCTGCGTCTGCTTGATCAGCGCCTCAGCGGCATACACGCCGCTGGGGCCGCTGCCAATCACGGCGATGCGCAGCGGACGTTCGGGGGTAAACGGATGGCTCATGGGCGCGAGTTTAGAGTCTCGGGGGCCGGGCGTGGACAGGAAGGCTGGACGCCGGGGCGCTCGGCGCAGCAAATGGGAGCCGGATGGCCGCCTCACCTTCCATCCTGAGGGTGACGAAGAAGAAGGCCAGCGCCAGCAGCAGCACGAAGATGGCGATGATCAGCTCGGCCAGATTGCGGAAGGTCACGTTCAGCAGCCCGCCGATGGTCTGCCCGGCCCGCGCCGCGATCTGTTCGGTGCCCTGCCGCAGCAGGTCCGCCAGCGGAATGATCGCGATCACCGAGGCGGCAAAAATCCACAGGGATGGGGCGTGAAAGACCCATGCCAGCAGCAGGCTGGTGGGGATAAAGGCCAGCAGGAGTTTCACCCACACGGCGCGCACCACATGGGGCGCAGCTTAGGCGCGGGCGGCGGTGCAATAGAAGAGGGGTGAGAATCATACGGATTCCGTTTAAACAGGTATACTCGAGGCATCAGAAAAGTCATTTTTCAACACACTGCTGA